>JBGSTN010000591.1:0-3699 GCA_041736455.1 Burkholderiaceae bacterium
CCGCTGAAGTCGAGCGTCGACTGGCGGAACTGTCGCGTCGCCTGCGCGGCCCCAATCTGCAGGCAGAAAGGGTGCGCCTGGACAGACTGGAGAGTTCACTCGGCGTGGCACATCGTCGTCTGCAACAACGTGCCGGCGAACGCGTGGATGCGTTGGCCGCGCAGCTCGCGCTGGTCGATCCCGACCGCGTACTGCGGCGCGGCTATGCCGTGGTTCGCGACAGCGAGGGGCGCGTGGTGGCTTCCGTCGTCAAGGTCAGGCCCGAAGATTGCTGGCACGTGACTCTGGCTGATGGGGATGTTCGCGCTCGCGTCAGCAGCGTCGACCCGGCCATCGTCGAGATGAAGCCGGAACATCCGCCCGGGTGACGCCGAGACAGGCCGACGCTATCGAGTCGGGTCGATCGAACCGGCTCGATCGAGTCGACACCACGGGCCGGGTCAAAAGCACCGCGGATAGTGCGTCAAGCATTGCTGCTGCCAGCGAGCCCCTTACAATCATCCATCGGTTCGCGGGGCGCGGCCTTCAAGCGTCCGCGTCATCAGCACGTCATAGAAATGTGTGGCATTCATAAACCTGAAGAGGATTCATCATGGAACACAAACTCCCCGAACTGCCCTACGCGATGGACGCCCTTGCGCCTGGCATCTCGAAAGAAACGCTCGAGTATCACTACGGCAAGCATCATCAGACGTACGTCACCAACCTGAACAATCTGATCAAGGGCACGCCGTTCGAATCGATGAAGCTCGAGGAGATCGTCGCCAAGTCCGAAGGTGGCATCTTCAACAACGCCGCGCAGGTCTGGAACCACACGTTCTATTGGAACTCGTTGTCACCGAAGGGCGGCGGTGATCCGTCGGGCAAGCTGGCCGAGGCGATCAACAAGAAGTGGGGTTCGGCCGACGCGTTCCGGGAGGCCTTCAACAAGTCGGCCACCGGCAATTTCGGGTCGGGTTGGACGTGGCTCGTTCAGACCAAGGATGGCTCGCTCGACATCGTCAATACCGGCAATGCGGCCACGCCCGTCACGAGCGGCGCGAACCCATTGTTCACGTGCGACGTGTGGGAGCACGCGTACTATATCGATCACCGGAACAGCCGTCCGAACTACCTGGGTGCATTCTGGAAATTGGTGAACTGGGAGTTCGCCGCCACGAACCTGAAATAAATTCGAAGAGGAGGTAGCAACCGTGATCGGAACACTAATCATCGGGCTGATCGCCGGGGCAATCGCGAAGTTCCTGATTCCCGGCGAGCAAGGCGGCGGCATCATCATGACGATGCTGCTCGGCGTGGTCGGTTCCTTCGTCGCCTCCTACGGCGGGCAGGCAATCGGTCTCTACGGTGCGGGCCAGGGTGCCGGACTGTTGGGGTCCATCGTGGGTGCCGTCGTGGTGCTGCTCGTCTATGGCATGGTCACGAAGAAGAAATCGTCGCCTTAGCCAGTTGCAGGCAGCCCGATCGAATCGGGCCGCACCCCGGAAGGCTGGACGCTTCGCGCGTCCAGCCTTTTTTCATGGGCCGGCGGGCGCCGCAACTTGCCGGCGCGGCGAATCAGGGCTTGAAGTAGCGTGCCGACGTCAGCCGGCTACCCGGCTTGATGCCTTTCTGGTCGAACCAGCCCTGCGGCATCTCCAGCGCGAAGCGGACGCGTTTCTCCGCGCAATGGCTGTCGTCGCTGCGCGGCTGCATATCGGCAATGTTGACGATCGTGCCATCGTCCGCAATGAACGCGATCGACAGCGGCAGCGGCGTGTTGCGCATCCAGAAGCAATAGGCTTGGTGATTCTCGAAGACGAACAGCATGCCCGAGTTCACGGCGAGCGATTCACGGTGCATCAGGCCCAGTTCGCGCTCGGATTCGCTGTCGGCGACCTCGGCGCGGATGCGATAGAGACCTGCGCCGATCTCGGTCGTCTCGAGCGCGGGCTGAGCGGCATCGGTATCGGCCCGCACGGTCGTGGCAAGGAACTGGCATGTCGTAAGCAGTGCCAGCATGTAAGGCCGTATTCTCATCGTCGATCCGGACAGAAATTATCGTTTGCCTGTGGACGGGCCCCACACCATGGATCGCGGCGATCGAAAGCGCATGCACCGGTCCGGGTCGGGTCCCTGTCGTCGATGATAACCGGGGGTCCGGAAGACCGGCATGGCCAGCAACGCTTGTGCAGGGCCCGGAACGCATCGGGCATAATGCCCGCTGACGCGCCATTTCGAAACTGAGCTGCCTACCATGTACAAACACATAAAGATTCCGTCCGACGGTCAGAAGATCACGGTCAATCCGGACTATTCGCTGAACGTGCCCGACCATCCGATCATCCCCTACATCGAGGGCGATGGCACGGGGCTCGACATCACGCCGGTCATGATCAAGGTCGTCGATGCCGCCGTGGCCAAGGCCTACGGTGGCAAGCGCAAGATCGCCTGGATGGAGGTGTTCGCCGGCGAGAAATCCACACGCATCTACGGGCCCGACGTGTGGCTGCCCGAAGAGACGCTCGAGGTCGTGAAGGACTATGTCGTGTCGATCAAGGGGCCGTTGACGACGCCGGTCGGTGGCGGAATCCGCTCGCTCAACGTGGCGCTGCGCCAGCAGCTCGACCTCTACGTCTGCCTGCGACCGGTTCGCTGGTTCACCGGCGTGCCGACGCCGGTCAAGGCGCCCGAGAAGGTCGACATGGTGATCTTCCGTGAAAACTCCGAAGACATCTATGCCGGCATCGAATGGCAGGAGGGCAGCGAGGGCGCCAAGAAGCTGATCAGTTTCCTGATCAACGACATGGGCGTGAAGAAGATCCGTTTCCCGGAGTCGTCGGGCATCGGTATCAAGCCCGTGTCGCGCGAGGGCACCGAGCGGCTGGTGCGCAAGGCGATCCAGTACACGATCGACAACGATCGCCCGTCGATGACGCTCGTGCACAAGGGCAACATCATGAAGTTCACCGAGGGCGCGTTCGCCGACTGGGGCTATGGGCTCGCGAAGAAGGAGTTCGGCGCGCAGCCCAAGGACGGCGGTCCGTGGTGCAGCTTCAAGAACCCGAAGACCGGCAACGAAATCATCATCAAGGATGTGATCGCCGACGCGTTCCTGCAGCAGATCCTGTTGCGCCCGGCCGAGTACGACGTGATCGCCACGCTCAACCTCAATGGCGACTACATCTCCGACGCGCTGGCGGCGCAGGTCGGTGGCATCGGCATCGCGCCCGGTGCGAACCTGTCCGACTCGGTGGCGATGTTCGAAGCCACGCATGGCACCGCCCCCAAGTACGCGGGCAAGGATTACGTGAATCCCGGCTCCGAGATCCTGTCGGCCGAGATGATGCTGCGTCACATGGGCTGGTTCGAAGCGGCCGACGCGATCATCGCGTCGATGGAGCGATCCATTGCCAGCAAGAAGGTCACCTACGACTTCGCGCGCTTGATGGAGGGCGCCGAACAAGTGTCGTGCTCGGGATTCGGCCAGGTGATGATCGACAACATGTGACGTGGTCCGGTGGCTTTTCGCCGACAGGCCGCGGGAGCGTGTCAGTTCGAGATGCCGTACTTGCGCAGCCGCGCCGCGATCGCCGAATGCGAGGTGCCCAGGCGCTCCGCCAGGCGCCTCGTCGACGGGTACTTCGGCCACAGCCGTCGCAGCAGCGCGCACTCGTAGCGCGAGACTGCTTCGTCCAGGCTGGCCACGTCGTCGTCGTC
>JBGSTN010000596.1:0-2060 GCA_041736455.1 Burkholderiaceae bacterium
CCCGAGCCGGCACGCGCCGACGCGGCCTCGGCACTCGCAAGCCGGCCTTCCAGTTCCGGCAGTTTTCCGTACTGGATCTCGGCAAGTTTTTCGTACTCGCCATGTCGCTGCAACTCGGTCATCCGGGCCTTGAGCTGATCGATCTCCGCCTTGATCTGCGCGGTGCCCTGAACGGCCGCCTTCTCGGCGCGCAGGATCTCGTCGTAGTCGGCGTATTCCTTGCCCAGACTCGCAATCTCGGATTCGATCAGTTCGAGCCGGCGGCGAGAGCCGTCGTCGGACTCCTTCTTCATCGCCTCGCGCTCGATCTTGAGCTGGATGATGCGTCGATCGAGCCGGTCCATCACCTCGGGTTTCGAATCGATCTCCATCTTGATCCGCGCGGCCGCTTCGTCGATCAGGTCGATCGCCTTGTCGGGAAGGAATCGATCGGTGATGTAGCGGTTGGACAGTTCGGCTGCCGCGACGATCGCGGGGTCGGTGATATCGACACCATGATGCAGTTCGTAGCGTTCCTGCAGCCCGCGCAGAATGGCGATCGTCGCCTCCACGGTCGGTTCGCCCACCAGCACTTTCTGGAAGCGTCGTTCCAGCGCCGCGTCCTTCTCCACATACTTGCGGTACTCGTCGAGCGTGGTCGCGCCGATGCAATGCAGTTCGCCGCGGGCGAGCGCCGGTTTGAGCATGTTGCCCGCATCGATCGCCCCTTCGGCCTTGCCGGCGCCGACCATCGTGTGCAACTAGTCGATGAACACGATCGTGCGGCCCTGGTCCGCCGAGATGTCCTTCAGCACCTCCTTGAGCCGCTCCTCGAATTCGCCGCGAAACTTCGCACCGGCCAGCAGCGATGCCATGTCGAGCGACAGGACCCGCTTGCCCTTCAGCGTGTCGGGCACCTCGTCGTTGACGATGCGCTGCGCGAGACCCTCGACGATGGCTGTCTTGCCCACACCGGGTTCGCCGATCAGCACCGGGTTGTTCTTGGTCCGCCGCTGCAGGATCTGGATCGTGCGCCGAATCTCGTCGTCGCGCCCGATGACGGGATCGAGCTTGCCGTTGGCGGCCAGTTCGGTGAGATCGATCGTGTATTTCTTCAACGCCTCGCGCTGCCCCTCGGCATCGGCGGACTCCACGGCGGCACCGCCACGCACGGCCTGGATCGCCTGCTCGAGCGACTTGGTGCGAAGTCCCGCTTCGCGCGCCAGACGGCCCGCCTCACCAGCGTGCTTGCCCTCGTCTTCGGCAAGCGCGAGCAGGAACATTTCGGTGGCGACGTACTGATCACCCCGCTGCATCGCCGCCTTTTCGGCGAGGTTCAGGACTCGCGCGAGTTCGCGACCCACCTGCATTTCCCCGCCCGTCCCGGTGACCTGCGGGATCTTCTTCAGCGCCGCATCGACGCTCGACTTGAACTGGCCCGCCCGCACGCCTGCACGCTCGAGCAGGGCACGCCCGGGACCGTCCGCATCGCCGATCACGGCGGCGAGCAGGTGCAGCGGGTCGATGTACTGGTGACCGTTGGCCAGGGCGAGGCTCTGGGCGTCTGCCAGTGCCTGCTGGAACTGTGTTGTAAGCTTGTCGATTCTCATGGGCATCCTGTCCGATCTGGCGCACCGAGACTCGGCGCCGGTTACCTGACAGGTGGGGCTGATGGCACACGATTCAAGCGGGTATTGCGCTCCCGATGTCATCGTTTTGCCCTGGCCGGATTCAACGACCGGATTCCTGCTGCCCGAGACGACTTCAGCCCCGCCCGCATCGTTTCCGCGCCAACCCGCAACTTCGAGATCGACAATCGCCATGACCCCTCTGTTCGAACCCATCGCCCTGCGCGACCTGAAGCTGGCCAACCGCATCATCGTGGCCCCGATGTGCCAGTACACGGCGCGCGAAGGTTGCATGGTGGACTGGCATACGGTCCATCTGGGTCAGCTCGCGCTCGGCGGACCCGGCATGCTGATCATCGAGGCGACGGCGGTCGAGCCGATCGGGCGTATCACCCACGGCTGCGTCGGCCTGTACGACGATGCCACCGAGCGGGCACTGGCAACGACACTCGC
>JBGSTN010000616.1:0-3756 GCA_041736455.1 Burkholderiaceae bacterium
GCCGCCCAGGCAGCCGACGCGTCCGCTGGCGCCGAGAAGGCTGCCCAGGTATGCGCCGCCTGCCATGGCGCCGACGGCAAGACGCCGATCGATCCGTCCTATCCGATATTGGCGGGACAGTACGAGGACTATCTCGTCGTGGCGCTGAAAGCCTACCGTGCCGGTACTCGAAACAACGCGATCATGGGCGCGACGGCCAAGACGCTGTCGACTGCCGACATCGAGAACCTGGCCGCGCATTACAACGGGTTGCCGGGACCGCTCGGTTATCGACGGTAGGCAGTCGCGTCGGCTCGGTCGCGTCAGGTCAATCCCTCGAAAGGAATGCAGTCGACCAGATCGCCCGCTGCCAGGGATTCCTGATCGTGGTGCAGCACGATCATGCAGTTGGCCTGCGACATCGAGCGCAACATGCCGGAGCCTTGCTGCCCGGTGAGCGCCACCCGGGCGCGACCCGCGTCGTCTAGCGTCAGTATCCCGCGCTGATATTCGGTACGCCCGGCGAGCTTTCTGATGTTCTCGGTGCAGCAGGCCTTGACCACGGGGTCGGGCACGTCGGTGGCACCCATCATCCGTCGCAACGCTGGCCGCGTCAGGAAGTAGAAGGTGACCATCGCCGAGACCGGATTGCCCGGAAGCCCGAAATAACATGCGTTGCCGATGCGACCGAAGGCCATCGGCCGTCCCGGGCGCATCGCGATCTTCCAGAATTGCACGTCTCCCAACCGCGCCATGATCGCGCGGGTGTAGTCAGCTTCGCCGACCGAGACCCCGCCGGTCGAGATGATCGCATCGGCTGATCCGCTGGCGATGCGCACCGCGTCGTCAAGCGATTCAGGCCGGTCGGGCACGACACCCATGTCGATGCGATCGACACCCAATCGCCGCAACATGCTGTCGATCGTATAGCGATTGCTGTCGTAGATCTGACCTGGATGCAGCGACTCACCGATCGACCGCAACTCGTCGCCGGTCGAGAAGAAGGCGACTCGCAGCCTGCGCCGCACCGGGACTTCAGCAACGCCCAGGGACGCGACGAGGCCGATGTCGGCAGGCGTCATCCGCCGGCCCGCCAGCAGCGCCGGTGTGCCGATCGACAGATCCTCGCCGCGACGGCGGCGGTGCTGGCCGATGGACTGTCCGGCAGGAAAGGTGATGCGTTCGCCCGTCGGCTCTACGAACTCCTGTGGAACGACCGAATCGGTGCCCGCGGGCATCATCGCGCCCGTCATGATGCGCACGCATTGACCTGCGGCGACCGTGGCCTCGAACGGACGACCGGCCATCGCGCAACCGATCACTTCGAACGTCGTCGTCCCGGCGAAATCGCTGCCACGCAGCGCATAGCCATCCATCGCCGAATTGTCGTGCGCCGGCACATCGATGGGACTGAGCAGATCGGCAGCGAGCACGCGATCGAGCGCATCACGAATCGCGACCGACTCGCATGCCTCGACCGGCGTGACCGAACTGGCGATGAACGACAACGCCTGATCGACCGTCAGGGCGGAGTCATAGACGGGGGGGTCAGGTCTCTCATTCATCGCCTGAGGACCTCACTGTCGAATGAGAGACCTGACCCCCAGTCGAATGAGAGACCTGACCCCCAGGTGATTGATTCGACTCGAGGTCGGCCATCGTGTTGATGTTCCGGAAGGCATGCGCGTCGTCGAAATCGACTTCGATCGTCCGCAGGCGGGCCTGCCACGCTTCCACCTTGCGACCACCATCGGCCAGCCACTGCTCGAGGTCGTCGCGCAGTCGCACGGCAACGAGTGCGAACACGGACTGCGAGCGCCTGCCGGAGCGTGCGACGGCAAGGTCATGCCGATCGACGACGAGCGCGCTGGCAAGCCGCGACACCAGGTCGTCGGGCAGGAACGGCGCGTCGCACGGACAGATGACGATCCACGGGGTACGTGCCACCTTCATGCCGGCATGCAGGCCTGCCAGCGGTCCCGCAAAACCGACGAACTCGTCCGGCACGAGCGGCAGGCCGAAATGAGCGAAGCGCCCGGCGTCCTGATTCACGTTCAGCACGAGTCGACCGACCTGGGGCTGAAGGCGCGCAATCGCATGAACGATCAACGGGCGGCCATCGAAAGGTTGCAGCGCCTTGTTCGTGCCATTGCCATCGGCACTCATCCTCCGACCGAGTCCCCCGGCGAGTATCAGGCCGGTGATATCGGCCTTGGCGATCATGCGTCAACCACCAATGTAGGACATCTCGATCTTGCGTGCGCCCGGCGTCTGGCTGGACCGTTGCTCGGAATACCGGTCGGCACGCTCGCCCCACAGATGGCTGATCGCCGCGAGGATCTGGTCATCGTCGTGATCGCCGCGCAGCAGCGAACGAAGATCGTGGCCGGCGGTTGCGAACAGGCAAGTGTAGAGTCGTCCTTCGGTCGACAGGCGCGCGCGCGAGCAATCGCCACAGAATGGCTGGGTGACCGACGAGATCACGCCGATTTCACCGGCTCCGTCGGTGTAGCGCCAGCGCTCGGCGACCTCGCCGCGATAATTGGCGGGCACGACCTCGAGTGGAAACTCGGCGCGGATACGTTCCAGCACTTCGGCGCTCGGCACCACATCATCGGTACACCAGCCATTCGACGCGCCCACATCCATGAACTCGATGAACCGCAAGATATGGCCGGTGTGGCGAAAGTACCGGGCCATCGGCACGATCTGGTCATCGTTGACACTTCGCTTGACCACCATGTTCACCTTGATCGGACCCAGGCCGGCGCGACTGGCCGCGTCGATGCCGGACAACACGTCGGTGACCGGGAATTCGACATCGTTCATCGCACGAAAGACGTCGTCGTCGAGCGCATCGAGGCTGACCGTCATTCGTTTCAGACCCGCTTCGGCGAGTGACTTCGCCTTGCGACTCAGCAACGACGCGTTGGTCGTGAGCGTCAGGTCGAGCGGTGCACCGTCTGGCATGCGGATGGCCGCCAGCATCGCGATCAGCACCTCGATGTTCTTGCGCAGCAGCGGCTCGCCACCGGTGAGTCGTATCTTCTGCACGCCATGTGCGACGAACAGACGCACGATGCGTTCGATCTCCTCGAAGCTGAGCAACGAGCTGTGCGGAAGAAATGCATAGTCGCGGTCGAAGACCGACTTGGGCATGCAGTAGGTGCAGCGGAAGTTGCACCGATCGGTGACCGATATGCGCAGATCGTGCAAAGGACGACCCAGGCGATCGGACAACAAGCCCTCGGGCGGCCGGACGCCCGCGGGAATCACCGGTAAATCGGCTCGGTACCGTGTCTCGGCTATTGGAATGATCCGCTTGGCCATGTTCGTGAACGTGCGCCACGCAATAAGAGGTTCGATCAGCGAGTGTAGCAACGCTCGCGGTTTGCCATGTTGGAAGCTGCATCGACAACGCGGCTGACGCCACCGGAAGGGCCGGTCACGTCAGCCGCGTCGAATCAAGCCGGGGGAGGCGTCTGCGTTTCCACCTGCTCGAGCGGTGCCGACTGCAGCGTGCTGCGTACCCGAACCCGACGGGGACGCGGTTGCATCGGATTGATCGCAATCGGTTCGGCCTGTTCCGCGATCGCCGACGGTGCGGTCTCGATCCACTCGAGGCCTGCCTGCCGAACCACCTCGTCGAGTACTTTCACCTCGTTCCGGTCGGGCGCCCCGGAAGACGCTGCACCATCGGCAGCGACCATGGGCCGCGATCCCGGACCGTCGGAGGTCGGTTCGTCCGCCGCCTGGACATCGTCCACCGAACCCCCA
>JBGSTN010000643.1:0-2313 GCA_041736455.1 Burkholderiaceae bacterium
AGGAGATCGAAACGGGCGCGCTCACGGCGATGCATGAGGGTGCAGCACTCGCCGTCTCGATGCCGTCGAGCACCGCCGCCGATCGCGCCGGGCCGCTCGGCGTTCGCCGCGCCGTGGGTGAAGTGGAGGAGCGACTCATACGCGAGGCACTCGCGAAATGCCGTGGCAACAAGAAGCGCGCTGCCCTCGAACTGGGCATATCGCGTTCCTACCTCTACAAGCGGCTCGCCGAGCTGGGCCTCATGAATTGAGCCGGATGCGAGCGCGTCGCACCGCACCGAGGTGATGGTTCGCCCGACTTCACGGGGCAAGGCCATCAGCGCAGTTGCCTGGAGCAAGTGGTACGACACGCGTCGAATCGGAACGATCGATCAATTCCGCGTGACGAGGGGGCAGGTGCTGGCAGACAGCGGCTGGAACGCCTCATCGCCAGGAATGGTGCGCTTGATGGTCACCATGTCCCACTCGCCCTTGGATTCGGCGGGCGTCTTCACTTCGGCCAGATACATGTCGTGGACCATCCTTCCATCGACCCGGATCTTGCCGCCCTTGGCGAAGAAGTCGTCGATCGGGGTGTCGCGCATCTGCTTCAGTACGGTGTCCGCATCATCGGTACCCTTCGCATCGGCGGCCTTCAGGTAATGCATCGCCGCCGAATAGGCGCCCGCATGGATCATCGTCGGCATGCCCTTGTGCACGTCGTAGAAACGTCGGCCGAACTCGCGGGTCTCCGGCGTCGCGTCCCAGTAGAAGCCCGTCGTGAACCGCATGCCCTGCGCCGTCTTCAGTCCGAGCCCCTTGATGTCGGTGTCGAAGACGAGCAGCGTCGCCAGCGTCTGGTTCTTCGTGATGCCGAATTCGGCAGCCTGGCGCACAGCGTTCTGCGTGTCCTTGCCGGCGTTGGCGAGGCCCACCACCTTGGCTTTCGAGGACTGCGCCTGGAGCAGGAACGAGGCGAAGTCGGAGCTGTTCAGCGGATGACGCGCCGAGCCCAGCACCTTGCCGCCCATCTCGTTGACGACCGCGGTCGTGTCACGTTCCAGCGAATGGCCGAATGCGTAGTCGGCTGTGATGAAGTACCACGTGCTGCCACCCTCCTGCATCACTGCGCGCCCGGTGCCCGTGGCCAGTGCGTAGGTGTCGTAGACCCAATGCAGGCCGTATGGAGAGCACTCCTTGTTCGTCAATGCGGTGGTGGCCGAGCCCGCGAAGATGATCGGCCGCTTCTTTTCGAGCGCAACCTTCTGCATGGCGATCGAGGCGGCCGAGTCGGTCGACTCGATGATGAGGTCCACCTTGTCGACGTCGAACCA
Organism: Burkholderiaceae bacterium; assembly: GCA_041736455.1. Lineage (GTDB taxonomy): Bacteria > Pseudomonadota > Gammaproteobacteria > Burkholderiales > Burkholderiaceae_E > JAUIAI01. The sequence continues at coordinate 1,314 of JBGSTN010000643.1, forward strand.
CTGGCGAGCCTTCGATGCAGCGATGTCGACCTTGTTCTGATAGTCGGCCGACACGACCTGTATCGGCTTGCCGCGCAACGAGCCGCCGAAATCCTTCACGGCCATTTCGACGGCGCGAACGGCGCCCATGCCGCCGTTTGCCGAATAGACGCCACTCATGTCGACAATCACGCCGATCTTCACGACGTCATCGTTGATCTGGGCGGAGGCCGGAGCCGTGATCGCCAGTGCGAGCACTGCGACAGCGTAATGATGGTGGCGGTGCATGTCTCTTCCTGTTTCTATTGGCGAGCCGACCCGTTCGGCTTTGCCTGGGTAATGCAACGGGCATGCCAGCCACGGGCAGGCGCCAGGTTCGGTGTGAGACGCGCCATGGTGTCCTCCGCGACGACATCGCTCCAGTTCGGTGTCGTCGAAAAACACATGTTGCCGCTGGCGCGATCATCGTTTGGCGAGCAGCGAGGCGGCGTCGGCTTCGCCTAGCGCCGGCGCACCCGTCGTCGTCTTCCATGCGAACGAGCGATCGATCGGCAGGGGCAAAGTCGGCATCGCGCGGCCGGTCCCATCGGCGATGTGGTCGACGAACAGATGGCGCGCGCGAAATTGCGGGCTGTCCACCGCTTCACGCAGCGACCTGATCACCGACACGCAGGCATCGACGCCGTCGAAGCGGCGCATCCATTCGTCGGCCTTCTGCGTCGCGATGATCGCCGCGACGGCTCCCCGGACCCGGCCAGGCTCGTCGGTGTCGTCGAGTAGTTCGGGCGCGTGCAGCACATGGAGAAAGTTCACCCAGAACCTCTGCTCCAGCGGCGCCACTGCGAGGAATCGATCGTCCTTCGTGCGGTACACCTGATAGCGCGGCGAGCCGCCGGTCACGAGATCGTTGCCCGCTGCAGGCCATTGATCGGCCGCAAATCCATTGCCCAGTCCCCAATACTGGAAACTGAACAGGTTGTCGGCCATTGCGACGTCGAGCATCCGGCCTTGGCCATCGGCT
>JBGSTN010000665.1:0-2549 GCA_041736455.1 Burkholderiaceae bacterium
GCCGGCTGCACTGACCGCCACGGCCATGCGGCAATCGGCGACTGCTTCCTCGAGAGTCGTGACGAGCCGGCATCCGTCGAGCACACGAAACGCCCCACTCGCAAACGCCCTGGCATCGCGGTGCCGGTTGACCGCGGCAACGCGCGGATTGACCACCGTCAGTCGTTCGAAACCCATGACCTGAAGGGCGCGGGCGGCCGACCCGACATTGCCGGGATGACTGGGTTCGACGAGAACGAATTCGACGGCGTATCGGCCGTGATGCCGGCCGTGTGAATACGATCCTTCGCGCAGCACGTCGCGCGATACGACTTCATCCATTTGTTTCCCTTACACTTGCGCCTTCTCCGCCACCGCAAAGCAGACAAGGACGGGCCATGCATCCGATGCTCAATACCGCCGTGACCGCCGCCCGGCGGGCCGGCAGCGTGATCAACCGGGCCAGCCTCGATCTCGAGAAGGTGCAGGTATCCAGCAAGCAGCGCAACGATTTCGTCACGGAAGTCGATCGGGAGGCGGAGCGGGTCATTGTCGAGATCTTGCTGAAGGCCTACCCGACGCATTCTATCTTCGGCGAAGAGAGCGGCCACAAGGCACGACGCGAAGGTGAAACCCTGCGCGACGCCGACAACATCTGGGTGATCGATCCGCTCGACGGGACGACCAACTTCATCCACGGGTTTCCGCAGTACTGCGTCTCGATCGGTCTGCTGCAGAAGGGCGTGCCTTCGCAGGCCGTGATCTACGACCCCAACCGCGACGAACTGTTCACGGCGACGCGTGGACGCGGCGCCTACCTGAACGATCGCCGCATTCGCGTCTCGCGCCGCGACCGGGTCGAAGACAGCCTGATCGGCACCGGGTTCCCGTACAAGGAAATCGACACGCTGGATACCTACATGAAGATGTTCCGCCTGGTGACCCAGACGGCGTCGGCCGTCCGCCGGCCCGGCGCTGCAGCGCTCGATCTCGCTTATGTCGCCTGTGGTCGTTACGATGCGTTCTTCGAGTACGGCCTTTCGCCCTGGGATGTGGCGGCAGGCTCGCTGATGGTTTCCGAGGCGGGCGGACTGATCGGCGATTTCGACGGCGAAGCGGAGTACTTCTACAACACCCAGGTGGTTGCTGGCACGCCGAAGGTCTTCTCCGCCATGTTGAATCTGATACGACAGGCCCGCGCCTGACCAGATCTCGTCGACTCCTCGGGCCAACACGAGCATGTCGATCCGGGCCGGCGGGACGTCACCGGCGATTCACACCTTGATACCGGTCGCCATGCGTCGATCGTCGGTTGTGCCGGGTTCGATGGCAGAATCACGGTTCCTGCCCTCCTGGCTTCGTTTCGGCCGCTGCAACTCCAACTCATGGCATCGAAGGACTACTACAAGATCATCGGCGTTGCACGCACTGCAAGCCAGGACCAGATCAAGCGGGCCTACCGTCAACTCGCTAGCAAATACCATCCCGATCGCAGCAAGGCGCCAGACGCGGAAGCCCGCTTCAAGGAGGTTGCCGAAGCCTATGAAGTGCTGCGCGATCCGACCACGCGCCGCGACTACGACCGCCTGGGCTCGCAGTGGCAACCCAGGCAGGACTTCCGCCCACCGCCCGAATGGGGCCGTGCCACACCCGATGCCGAAAACGGCCGCGCCGAGCGCAAAGGCTTCGGCGATTTCTTCGAAAGCATGTTCTCTCGCAAGCATCGCCCACGGCAGGAAGGAAACGATGCCGCTACGGGTGAAGCAGCGGCCGCAAAAGGCAAGAGCCGTCGTTGGGGGACCAATGAAGCCCACGACGCACAACGCCATGGTGCCGACACTCACGCGAAGCTTGCGATCAATGTGGAAGATGCTTACCACGGCATCGCGCAGTCGGTGAATCTCAAGCACACGGTGCTCGGCCCCGACAACAAACCATATCAACGCGACCGAACCATCGAAGTCACCATACCGAAGGGCGTGCGAGCAGGTCAGCAGATCCGCGTGGCGGGCCAGGGAGGGGCTGCGGTCGGCAGAGCCGACCCGGGCGATCTCTACCTCGAGATCGAGTTCCGTGATCATCCGCTCTACTCGGTCGAAGGGCGCGACGTCACCCTCGAGCTGCCGGTCACGATTGCCGAACTCGCCCTGGGTGCCCACGTCACGGCGCCCACGCCGATCGGATCGGTCGAGCTGACGATTCCGCCGAACACGCCCGCCGGGCGTCGCCTGCGTCTGCGTGAACGCGGTATTCCCGGACACGTGCCTGGTGACTTCTTCGTGGTCCTGCAGGCGACGTTGCCGCCCGCGGACAGCGATGCCGCAAGAAACGCCTACCGGCAGTTCGATCAGGCGATTCCGTTCAAGCCCCGCGCCAATCTGCCGACCTGATCGATCGACCGCCCTGCGACTTCGTCACGCGAGTCGGCTCGCAGGTCACTCCGTTGCAGAGGGGGAGACCTCACGGGTAGACAAACGCCACAGCGATACGACCTCATTGGCGCGGGCCGCCTGCAACAGGTCGCCTGACTTCGCCGCCCGCGGATGCTGCGGGTCGGCTTCGATGCGACC
>JBGSTN010000667.1:0-3892 GCA_041736455.1 Burkholderiaceae bacterium
CCAAATCTCGGCTCACGTTCGCGGGGCCATGACATCGCACGTGCTCACCAAGGCGGGGCGGGCGGAGGTTTTCTCGCGGGCGCTGCGCAGACCGCCATGGGTGTCGCCGGCGGCATGTTGCTCGGTAGCATGATCGGCGGCGCTTTTGCCGATGACGGCGCCCAGGCGGCCCAAGACGAAATGGCCGAGTCGGCGGCGGTCGATGATTTGGCGGATGCCGGCATGGGCGATGATGCGATGGGCGATTTTGGAGATATCGACATTTGAACGGCAAATCGCTTCGCCAGCCGATCGGCTAGGAGCTGTCTGGGTAATCCCGGTTGCCCTCGCGGCGTTCGAGCTTGGTAGCTCGCTACACCGGCAGTCGTGTCCAGCAATCCTGATATCCAGCGAGACCCTGCCGTGCGAGGCGCCGGCGGTCGAGCACCATGACCACTGAAGGCGTGCATGATTCTTGCATTTTCCGACCACCGGGACGGTCTGGGTCATGGCTTCAGCCTGTCGATCACTCCGGATCCAAGCAGCAGCCTGAGCAGCGCCGGCATTCGATATAAAGAAGGACGGACAGAAGGATAGACAGCAGGTGCTCAACGCCTGCGACGTGCAATCGTAACGTGGAAGACGCCAGCCGATGATGGGTGGAGTGTGAAACTCACGACGACCACGCCCGCTTCCAAGGGCAAATCGAGACTTCTGCTGCTGACGCCGATCAGCGGGTGCTCTGGTGTCCAATCCGCCCTGCAGCCGGCGGGCAAGGAAGCCATCGAGCTGGCTTCGCTGTTCTACGTCATGCTCATCGGCGCCGTCATCCTGTGGATACTGCTCAATGGCATCTTCTTCTATGTCACGAGGCTCAACCCGCGGAAGATGTCCCGGCGATTGACTGAACCACTGATCATCGGCGGTGGCATCATCCTCCCGGTATTCCTGCTTGGCGGCTTGCTGGCCTACAGCCTGCCGCTGATGGGTGACCAGCGTGCAGCAGGCAGCGCGGCAACCCGTGTGAAGGTCACCGGTGAGCGCTGGTGGTGGCGGGTCGAGTACCTGCGCAAGGACGGTTCCGTCGTCGTGGCGGCCAACGAGATCAGACTGCCTGTGGGCGAAAGAACCGAAGTCTCCCTGACGTCCCGGAAGTTCATCCATTCGTTCTGGATCCCGGCTCTGGCAGGGAAGATGGACATGTTTCCCGGCCGCGAAACACGTCTTGCCCTCGAACCTCTGAAGACGGGAACCTATCGGGGCCAGTGCGCAGAATTTTGCGGTGCATCGCATGCCCTGATGGCGTTCCATGCAGTCGTCATGGCACCCATCGAGTTCGAGGCCTGGCTGGATCAGCAGGCAGAACCTGCGAAGGAACCCGCTGACGACGAAGCAAGGCTTGGCAGGACGATCTTCCTCCAGGAAGGATGCGGTGCCTGTCATGCGATCCGCGGTACCCCCGCTGGTTCGGTCTTCGGTCCGGACTTGACACACGTTGCCGGAAGAACGGCGCTCGCTGCCGGCCTGCTGCCCAACGATGCGGCCAGCATCCAGCGCTGGATCAGGCACAGCAACATCATGAAGCCGGATGTCTTCATGCCGTCCTATGAGCATCTCGACGAAGAACGGATCGAGGCGCTCGGTCGATACCTGGGCGGACTGAAGTGAGCGGACAACACGATATTGCCGCATCGGTCTATCCGCCGACCGAGGAACAGCTCTCTGAACCTTGCGATCCCGGATGGCAGCGGGATTCGGCCGACAGACTGCGTACCGTGTGGAAGACACCGACGGGCTGGCGCTACTGGTCTGCCGTCAACAACAGCGAAGTGGGTCGATGGTATTGCCTGACCGCGTTCTTCTTCATGCTGTGCGCGGGTGTGCTGGCCCTTGCCATGCGGGTACAGCTTGCGGTACCCGAGAACGACTTCCTCGGTGCATCGACATACAACCAGTTCTTCACGATGCACGGTTCGGCGATGATGTTCCTGTTTGCCGTACCTCTTTTCGAAGCCATCTCGATACTCATCCTGCCTGGGCTTCTCGGGGCACGTGACATGCCTTTCCCTCGTCTGTCGGCATTCGGATTCTGGTGCTTTCTGATCGGCGGCGTGTTCGTGCTCGGATCCGTCCTCTTCGATGCGGCACCGAGTTCCGGCTGGTTCATGTATCCACCATTGGCCATCGAATCGGAAGGCGTCGGTTCCGACATCTGGCTGCTGGGCCTGTCGTTCATCGAAGTGGCATCGATAGCCGCCGCTGTGGAGCTGATCGTCGGCGTGCTGAAGTGCCGTCCGCCCGGGATGCGGATCAACCTGATGCCCTTGTATGCCTGGTACGTGCTGGTGGTTGGCGGCATGATCCTGTTCGCGTTCCCGCCGCTGATCGCAGGCGATCTGCTGTTCGAACTCCAGCGCAGTTTCGACTGGCCGTTCTTCGATCCGGAACGCGGTGGCGACCCGATGTTGTGGCAGCACCTGGTCTGGATCTTCGGACATCCGGAGGTCTACATCATCTTTCTGCCGTCCATCGCGATTGCAGCGATGATCGTACCGACGGTCGCCCAGCGACCCATCATCGGTTATTCGTGGATCGTGCTTTCAGCCGTTGGAACAGGTTTCCTGTCTTTCGGACTGTGGGTCCATCACATGTTCACCACCGGACTTCCCGCGCTGTCGCTGGGATTCTTCTCGGCTGCGTCCGAGGCGGTCGTCATCCCCACCGGCATACAGCTCTTCGCATTCGTTGCCACGCTGATGGCGGGCAGGGTAACGCTGAACATTCCGATGCTTTTCATCGCCGGGGCACTGGCCATCTTCACGGCCGGTGGCCTGACCGGCGTCATGCTTGCCTTGGCGCCGTTCAACTGGCAGGTCCACGACACGTATTTCATCGTCGCCCATCTGCACTACACCCTGTTTGGCGGGATGATCTTTCCCGTGATCGCCGGCATCTACTATTTCTATCCGATCTTCACCAAGAAATCGCTGTCGATGCGCGTGGGCAAGTGGGTGTTCTGGTTGCTGTTCGCAGGCTTCAATATCACCTTCATGCCAATGCATCTGACGGGACTTCTCGGTATGCCGCGCAGGGTCTACACCTACCAGTCAGGACTGGGCTGGGAATGGCTCAATCTGCTGTCGACGGCCGGTGCTTTGATTCTTGCGGCGGGATTCCTCCTGTTCACCTGGGATCTGCTGACCGCCCGCTTCAAAACGCCGATGACGCCCCGCAATCCTTGGCGAGCGGGGACCCTGGAGTGGACCCACGATGTGCCAGGGGAGGCCTGGGGCAGTCGGTCCATTCCATACGTGCAGAGCCGTTATCCGTTGTGGGATCAGGAAAAGCTGGTCGAGCGGATCGATGCCGGTCGTTTCTACCTCGCCGATGCCCTGGACGGAAAGCGCGAGACCCTGATCACCACGGTGCTGGACGCAAAGCCCATCCAGTGCATGCGAGTGACCGGGCCGACGTGGATCACGCTGCTGGCGGCGATCTTCACCGGTGGCACATTCATATTTCCGACGTTTCACGTGTATTGGCCAGCGATCGTCTGTGCCGCACTGGCCTGTTGCTGCATTCTGTACTGGCTCTGGAGTGCGACCGCTCCCGTGCCCGAACGCGAGCGCAAACCTGTCGGTCTGGGTCTGGAGCTGCCCATCTACGCGTCCGGTCCGTCATCGGCAGGCTGGTGGGGCGTATGGATCACCATGCTGGGCGATGCGACGGCATTCATCAGCTTGGTCTTCGGGTTCTTCTTCTACTGGACAGCGAGCACTGATTTTCCACCTGCCGGCAGCGTCCATGCCGATCTGCTGCTGATGCTCGCGGGCGGCAGCATTCTGCTGCTCGCCTGGGCGCTGACACTGCTCGCCCGGCGCAGCAATGCACGCGATCGCAGCAGCAGGGCCAG
>JBGSTN010000697.1:0-3603 GCA_041736455.1 Burkholderiaceae bacterium
GGTCGGAACCGTCGCACCGCGGCTTCCCGCGCTGCCTCCCAGGCGGGCGTGCCGGTCGCGCGGTCCTGCTTGATCTGGTCGATCAGGATGATGGTGTTGCGCATGATGATGCCCATCAGGGCGATCATCCCCAGCATCGCGACGAAGCCGAACGGCAACTGCGCGCCGAGCAAGCCAACCGCGACGCCGATGATCCCGAACGGCGCCGTGATCAGCACGATCGCCGCCAGCGAGAAGCTCTGCAGCTGCAGCATCAGCAGCATCAGCCATACGAAGAACATCAACGGCGCGCCCCTGGCGATCGAGGCCTGCGCCTTGGTGTTCTCTTCATAGGAACCGCCGGCCTCGATGCGGTAGCCGGGCGGCAGCCTCGCGATCACCGGCTCGAGCTGGGGCAGGATCTGCGCCGATACATCGGGTGCCTGGACGCCTTCGGCGATGTCGGCGCGCACCTGCAGCGTCGGCACCCGTGAATAGCGTCGGATGATCGGCTCCTCCATCACCTCGTTCACCTGCGCCAACTGCGCAAGAGGCACGTAGCGTCCGTTGCCGATCGGGATCTGCAGGTCCTGGATCTGCGACTTCATCACGCGCTCGCCGGCGGGCGCACGCAGCACGATGTCGACGAGCTTGTCTCGTTCGCGCAGTTGCGACACCGTGACTCCCGATACCACCGTACCGAGCGCACGCATCACGTTCGAGCTGCCGAGGCCGAACGAGCGGGCGCGATCCTGGTCGACCGTGATCTCGATCGCGGGTGAACGGTCGCCCCAGTCGGTATTGATCTCGCGCGTCTGATCGTGACGGCGAACCACCGCGGCCACCTCGTTGCCGATGGACTTGATCGTCGCCACGTCCGGACCACTGATGCGGAAGGTCACCGGATACGCGACCGGCGGGCCGAGCGGCGTTCGGATGGCGCGCGCACGCACGCCGGGAAAGTTCGTATCCAGGTGGGCCCGCAGGCGCTCGACGAAACGATCGCGCGCCTCGACGTCGGGCGTGAGAATCAAGGCATGGGCGAAGTTGGGGCGAAACAGCTCCTGATTCAGCGAAAGATAGAAGCGCGGCAGCGAATTGCCCACGCAACTCACGTACGTCTTCACGTCGGCGTCGCGCTCGAGGAAGGCTTCGAGCCTCGCCACTTCGGTCTCGGTCGCCTTGAAGCTCGAACCCTCGGGCAGCCACATCTCGACCATCACTTCGGTACGGTCGCTGGTGGGAAAGAACTGCTTCTCGGTCAGACTCATGCCGGCGCCGCCAAGCAACAGGGTGCCGATGGTGGCCACGATCGTGATCCAGCGATGCGCGATGCACCAGTCGATCACCGCGCGCAGGCGCTTGTAGAACCGCGTATCGAAGTGTTCGTGGTGCGTGGAGTCGGGGGTGACGCTGCGGGTCGGATCGCCTGCGCGGGGCAGGCTACGGTGCGGGCGCAGGATCCAGTAGCCGAACAGCGGCGTGACGAAGATGGCGGCAAACCACGACAGCACGAGCGCGATCGTCGTCACGCTGAACATGTCGAACGTGTATTCGCCGGTGACCGACTTGGCCAATGCGATCGGCAGGAAGCCGGCGGCGGTGACCAGCGTGCCGCTGAGCATCGGCCAGGCGGTGGACACATAGGCGAAAGTCGCCGCCGCGAACTTGTCGAAGCCCTCCTCGAGCTTGCGTACCATCATCTCGACGACGATCATTGCGTCGTCCACGAGCAGGCCCAGCGCGATGATCAACGCTCCGGTCGATATGCGGTGCAGGTCGATCTTGAACATCGACATCGCTAGGAAGGTGGCCAGCATCACGAAAGGGATCGTCAGTGCGACCACCGCCCCTGCGCGCCAGCCGAGCGAAACGAAGCTGACCAGCAGCACGATCGCGACCGCCTCCAGCAGCGAGGTCATGAAGGTGCCCACCGCCTGCTTGACGATGCGTGGCTGGTCGCTGACCTGCTCGAACTCGAGTCCGATGGGCAGGTCGCTGCGGATGCGCGCCATCGCCTCGTCGAGGTTGCGGCCCAGTTCCAGGACGTCGCCGTCACGCTTCATCGACACCGCGAGGGCGATCGCGGGCTTGCCCTTGAAGCGCACTGTCTGGAACGGCGGGTCTGCGAGGCCGCGGTAGACACTGGCGATGTCGCCAAGCCGGATCATGCGGCCGGACGACGGAGCGACGAGCTGAAGATCGCGCACCTCGCCCACGGAATCGAAGTTTCCCGAGACCCGCAGAGGAATCGCGTGCGTGTCGTTCTGGATCGTGCCGGCGGACAGCAGGGCATTCTGCACCTGCAGTTGCGCGGCGATCTGGCCGATGTCGAGACCGAGGCTGGCGATCCTGCTGTTCGAGATGTCGATGTAGACGCGCTCGTCCTGCACGCCGACGAGTTCGACCTTGGCGATCTCCTTGATGCGCAGCAGTTCCTGGCGGACGTCCTCGAGCCTGTCGCGCAGTTCACCCATCGTGAAGCCGTCGCCGGTGAACGCATAGATCGACCCGAAGACTTCGCCGAATTCGTCGTTGAAGAACGGGCCGATGGCTTCGGCCGGCAACGTGTGGCGGATGTCGCCGACTTTCTTGCGCAACTCGTACCACAACTGCGGAACCTCGCGGCGCGGCGCCGTGTCCTCCAGTTCGAGAACGATGAGCGATTCGCCCGACTTCGAATAGCTCTGCGTGCGCTTGAAATAAGGCAGTTCCTGCAGTTTCTTCTCGAGCCGATTCGTGATCTGGTCGTCGACCTGATGCGACGTGGCGCCCGGCCACAGCGTGCGGATCGTCGCGGCACGGAACGTGAAATCCGGATCTTCGCGCTGGCCGAGCCCGAGATAGGCCGCGAGGCCGGCGATCGCGATCGCGATGATGAAGAAGAGCGTGAGCTGCTGGTGGCGTATCGCGCCGGCCGAAGCGTTGTAGCCACCGTAGCCCGATCGGCCCGATACGCCGTCGGACGAACCGTCGGACGAATCCGCGGACGAATCCCCGGACGAATCCCCGGACGATCGTCCGGGGCGTTTGGCCGGACTGCCGACCGACCGTGCGCGCGGCGGCGGTTCACTCATGGTCTGCCCTCACCATGCGCAGTCGGCGCGGATACCGTTGTCGCCTCGACGATCCGGACTTTCTGCCCGGGCTGCAGCAGACTGACGCCCGCCGTGACGATCAGCTCTCCACCCTTCAATCCTCCGGTGACGACCACGCCCTCGTCCGTGCCGGCGCCCAGTTGCACGGTCACCGGCCGCACGGTCTGCGAGGCTTCATCGACGATCCAGACCCGCGGCGTCGCGTCTCGCGTGTAAAGCGCACTGTCGGGTACGACGATCGCTGCCCGGTCGCTCAATTCGATGCGCACCGTGCTGCTCATGCCCCAGGCCAGCGCCTCGTCCGCCTCGATGATCGACAATCTGGCGGCGTAGGTGCGAGTGACCGGGTCCGCACCGGGCGAGAGTTCGCGCAACCGCGCCTGGAAGACCCGGCCGGGCACGGCATCGGCGATCGCGGAGATGCTGCGCGCGTTCTTCAACGCACTGACCGAACGCTCCGGCACGGCGATCGCCAGTTCCTTCTCGCCGAGTTGCGACAGACGCAGTACCGATTGGCCAGCGGCGA
>JBGSTN010000749.1:0-1699 GCA_041736455.1 Burkholderiaceae bacterium
CAGATCGGCGGATTCCAGGGCGAGCCGGTGCCTTCGGACTGCAGGAAGGAGGTCCAGGCGAGTTCACCGCCTGCCACCATCAACGCCAGTGCATAGGCGATCAGGAACGGCAGGGCGATCAGGTCGAGCACGCGAGCCGCACGCGGCGAGATCATGCCGAGGATCAGGTCGATGCGGACATGGCGGCGATGCAGCAGCGCATAGCCGCCTGCCAGCAAGTAGACGGCCGACGAACCGTAGACGACGCTCTCGTTGACCCAGAGCGTGGCCTGGGCGAACATCCCGCGCGATACGACCTCGTAGAGAATCGCCGCCGTCACGAAGAGGATCATCAGCCCCAGCGCATGGCCGACGAACGCGTTGAGCCGATCGACGAACGTGCAGGCGACGTCGAGGACGGGAAAACGCGGGCTGGCGCGCTTTCCGCCCGACTGGGCCTCGACCCTCATGCAAGGATGCCCAGGGCCTTGACCCATGCGATCTGCGAGTCGTAGGCCTTCTTGGCCAGCGGTGTCTTCTTCGACCACTCCTCCCACGTGACCATCGCGAGCTCGCGCATGCGGGCGATCTCGGCATCGGGCAAGGCGCCGGTGGTGGCATTCTTGCTGCGCATGTCCGCCACGGCGCGGGTGTCCTCGACCGCCACGCGCTGGATCTGGTCCCAGGTCCATTCGCGCACACAGCTGCTCAGGATCGCCTTCAGGTCGGCCGGCAGGGCGTCCCATTTGCGCTTGTTGACGGCGAAGTCCTGGCAGGGCATCGAATGCCCGATACGGACCGAGTTCTTGGCGACCTCGAAGAACCCCATCCGGTGGTTCATCGACTCGGTACCCCAGTCGGCCATGTCGACGACCCCCTTGTCCAGCGCCGAATAGACCTCGCCGCCCGGCACGATGGTGACGGAGGCGCCCAGCTTGGTCATGATCTCGGCGAACATGCCCTGCGGGGTGCGAATCTTCTTGCCTTTGAAGTCTGCGACGGTATTGATCGGCGCCTTCGAGACCAGTGCCTCCATGCCCCACCAGCTGACGCCCACCGGATAGACGCCGTACTTCGCATAGGCTTCGCGCAACATGTCGAGGCCGCCGCGATGGTAGTACCAGGCCTCGACCTGCCAAGGGTGCTGGTATGCGTAGTTCAGGTCACCGATCACGGAAAAGCCCGCATCCTTTCCCGAGAAATAGACCGGCGCCGTCGAATGCGCGTCGAGCACCCCTGCCGACACCGCATCGAGCGTCTCGAACACGCCGATCACCGATCCGGCCGCGAAAGGCTCGATCTCCAGGCGGCCGTTGGTCGCCGCGCCCACGCGCTTGCAGAAATCCTCGAACGCCTTGTACGTGGTCTCGGCCGCGCTCCACATCGACTGCGCCCGCCAACGGATCTTCTCCTGTGCCGACACGATCGTCGGCATGGCGAGCGATGATGCGGCAGCCGCGCCGGCGACGAACGAACGCCGGGTCAATCGAGTTGTTGTCATGTCTCCATCTCCTTTTTATGCCGATCTCACGGTCGTGGATCGGATGACTGAAGTATGTGGCCGCTCGCGGCAGATGTCATTTCATAGAACGGACACCAGGAATTCGGCAATCGCCGACGCGACGAACACGGCCGACGCCGGATCGGCGGCGGATGCGGACTGGTGTCCCCAGGTCGACGGAATCTCGGTGAAGCGTGCGTTGGAAATCAGCGAGGCCGC
>JBGSTN010000771.1:0-2473 GCA_041736455.1 Burkholderiaceae bacterium
CCGGCCTCGAGCGCAGCACGATCGGCCAACGCATGCCAGGAGGTGCCGTAGGTCAGCGTGAACGCGGCGCCGGTCTCGAAGTCGATGCCGTCGGCGAGCGGAATGACGCGTCCGGCAGCCACCTTGACCTTCTCGGCGAAAGCCCCGTGTCCGGTCGAGCCGATCACTCGATCGCCCACTTTCAAGTGGCCGACCTTTGGACCTACCGCACTGATCACGCCGGCCAGTTCGGCGCCCGGCGCGAAAGGCAACTCGGGTTTGAACTGGTACTTGTTCTGGATGATCAGCACATCGGGAAAATTGACGCCGGCGGCTTTCATGTCGATGACCACCTCGTTGTCGCCCGGCACCGGATCGGCAGTATCGCGATAGACCAGCGTGTCGGGCAAACCGTGACTCTCGCAGAGCAGGGCTTTCATGAGGCATCTCCATCGGATTTCGGACTGACCGGCGATTGTAGGGGAAGCCTGGTGCGGCGCTCGTACTGGGCGATCCAGATCGTGATTGCGATGATCAATACGCCACCGGTGAGCGTGGAGGCGGAAGGAATGTCGCCGAATACGAGAAAGCCGAGGACGGAAGCCCAGATCAGGTCGAGGAACTTGACCGGCTGCGCGGCCGAAATGTCGGCGATCGCATAGGCACGAGTGAGGCACCAGTGTCCGACGGTCCCGAGCACGCCGGTGACCAGGAACCACATCCACTGCAGCGCACCGAGCTCCGACCAGAAGTAGATGCCCAGCGGGGCCGCAATGGCGGAAACGGTCAGCGACTGCCAGAAGACGATCACCGCGGGCTTGTCGTAACGCGTCAGCGCCTTGGTCAGCAGGAAAGACGCTGCGAACAGGGGCGACGAAGCAAGCATGATCAACGAATAGTGGAGGTCGGCGTCGGCGCCCGACAGCCGTGGCCAGACGATGATCAGCACACCGACGAATCCGCCCAGCACGGCAAACCAGCGCGCCGCGACCATGCGCTCGCCCAGGAAGAGCGCCGCACCGAGCAGGATGAAGATCGGCGCGGTGAAATTCAGCGCGGTGGTGTAGGCGAGCGGCAGATGCGGCAGCGCAGTGAACCAGAAGGCCAGGCCCGCGATATGGGCGAAACCCCGTCCGATCTGCCCGCTCAGCGTCGTGGTCCGGTATTTGCCGATCCCCTGGCTGAGGACCAGCGGCATCATCACGAGGACACCGCTCGCATAGCGCAGGAACAGCGTCTGCATCGGATGCACTTCGAGGCTGAGGTGGCGCATCAACGAATTGAGCACGCCGAACAATGCCCCTGCAGCCACCGCCCACAGCATGCCTTGCAAAGCTGCACTGCGAGGCGGCCGCGTCACTGCACGCCACGCAGCTTCTGCAAGAGCGATTGATCGGCGAAGCCGGTTTCCGGCAGGCCCAGGCGGCGCTGCTCGGCACGGATGCCGCTGCGCGACCCCGGACCGAGGATGCCATCGATGGGACCGATGTCGTGACCGCGCGCGATCAGGATCTCCTGGAGTTCGACGCTTTGTGCGCGGTTGAGCGAGGTGTCGACGGTCGGCCAGGGCGTGATGAAGGCGGGCCGGCCCTCGATCCGATCGGCAAGGTGAAGAACGGCGAGCGCGTAGTTGATCGACGGATTGAACGCATGGACCGCATCGAAGTTGCGCAGGACCAGGAATGCCGGTCCGCCGCTGCCTGCCGGCCTGATGACGGCCGAGCGCGTGTCGGCCGGCAGTGCATCGAGCGATGCCTGTCGGGACGGATCGACAGCGCGCACATTCGCAGCGCGCCAATGGGCCAGCGGTTTGCGGTCGGTCCGTCCGTCGGCGTGAGCGACCAGCGAATCGGGCAATTCGACTTCGAATCCCCAGGGCTGGCCCGTCTGCCAGCCGGCCTTGCCGAGATAGGCGGCGGTCGAGGCGAATGCGTCGCCCAGCGTGTGAATGAGATCGCGCTTTCCGTCCTGGTCGAAATCGACCGCGGTTCGAATGAAGGTCGAAGGCATGAACTGCGTATGACCGAACGCACCTGCCCACGAGCCCTGGAGTGCGTTGGCAGCGATGTCGCCGTCGGCAACGATCGTCAGGGCGGCGCCCAATTCCTGCCGGAAAAAAGTCTGACGACGCCCGAAGCAGCTGAGGGTGGCGAGCGAGCGCAGCAGCGGTCGCGTGCCCAGGTTGCGCCCGAAGTCGGTTTCGACGCCCCAGATCGCCAGTACGACGGTCGCCGAAACGCCGTACTGCTGCTCGATCGTCTGAAGCAGCGATGCTTCGCTCGCCAGTCGTTCCTGGCCGCGCTGGATCCTCTCGTCATCGACCAGCGTCGCCAGGTACGACCACACCGGCCGCACGAATTCGGGTTGGAAGTCGAGTTTCTCGAGCACGGTGGCGTCGGGCTCGAGTTTCGCGGTCAGCGTCCTGTACTGGCGCAGCGACAGGCGCTGGCTGGTCAGCGACGGCGCGATGTTCCCGAGACAGTTCTGCAATTCG
>JBGSTN010000833.1:0-3332 GCA_041736455.1 Burkholderiaceae bacterium
TGGCAATCAGGACGGTGCAGGCGCGAAGAAGAAAGCGCGCAAGGCGGCGGGCAAGGCGAGGAAGAAGAAGCGGTAGGCGTGACGCCGTGATGTGCCGCGGCATGCGGCCCAAGTGCACCTTGCTTGACGAAGGCGGCCGGCTGGCCATCGGCAAGACGCCGCTCCGCTGCTTCAACTCGACGTTAGAGCCCAGAAGCCATATCGGAGCCTTACAGACAGCCATATTTTTATATGGCGATAAAACCAGTACCTTGGTAGTCTTTGCCATGAGCGAAGGCACTTTCGACTGGGACGATCGCAAGAACCGAGAGAATGCCGAGAAGCATGGGGTTCTTTTTTTCGGTTGCTCAACGTGCGTTCACAGATCCAAAGCGGGTAATTGCCCAGGATACGTCTCACAGCCAAAGCGAGAAGCGCAACTTCTGCTTCGGCATGGTCGATGTCGGCGTTTTGACGGTGCCGTTCACCTGGCGAGCGGGAGTCATTCGTCTATTTGGTGCCGGCTACTGGCGTAAGGGGAAGAGCATTTATGAGCGCAAGAATCAAATACACCGATGAGCCGATTGGCGAACCAAAGGTCATTCGGGACTTTCTACCATCACCCGATGAGCTTGCCTTTCGGGAGGAGGACGTGAAGATCACGATCACCTTGAGCAAGCGCAGCGTTGACTACTTCAAGAGCAAGGCGGCGCAAAAGGACATGCAATATCAACGCATGATCAGACGTTTGTTGGATGCATACGTGGAAGCCCATGCTGATGCTTTGACTAGTCGCTCAACGCGGACAGTCCGCAAGCGGGCTGCCGGTTAGCCAAGACGATGACGGAATACGGCTGGTCACCGTCGTCGCGATGGTGGCCTCGACTCGAGCCGCTGTTCAAGTCCGGTACCGAACCGACGATTCGATCTGACGCCGGCTCAGCACGCCACGCAATTGATCGATTCGCGGTGTCGGCGAATCCGCGATGAGCGCGATGTCGAGCCCGTCGCGATCCAGTCCGGCGAGCGCTTCGCCGAGGGTCGCGTGTGGCAGGACCGGGGTGAACAGAAGCAGCTTGTCCGGCAGTGCGATGGCCGGTTCCGGCGGCTCGGGTGCCGGATTCGCTGCAGCCACGGGGTCGTCCGAAACCGATGAAGTCGAATCGACTTTTTCGCTAGCCTTGCTGTCGTTGATGCTGCCGAGCATCTTGCGTGGCACGACACCACGGATCTCGCGGCCCTCGACGACGATCACCCATTCGTGCGAGGGACGCAGCATGCGCGCGATCTCTTCCGGTGCCGTATCGATCCGGACAACTACATAACGTTGGCTCATCACAGCCCTCACACCGATACGCTCGAGACCCAGCGCAACCGGATCGACCTGGTACTCGATTCCTCGTTCGGCAAGCAGGGCCACGAAGATCGGCTTCTGCCGGAACACCACCCGCGAGGTGAGGAACGCCGTGATGACCGCCGCCATGCCAGGCAGGATCGTGTTCGAATTCGCGGTCAGTTCGAGGATTGCCATCAATGCGGCGAGCGGTGCCTGCAGGCAGGCCCCCATCATCGCAGCAACACCGAGCGTTGCATAGAAGGCCGGGGGCGCACTCGCATCGGGCACCAGCATCTGGCCGATGATGCCCAGTGCGCCGCCGATCGACGCACCGATGACGACCATCGGACCGATCAAGCCACCCGGCAAACCCAGACCGCCGCAGGCGATCGTGGCAACCAGTTTGGCCAGCACGATCATGGCAAGCAAGGTCAGCGCCAGGTCGCCGGTCATCGCCGCCTGTACGGTGTCGTAGCCAAGACCCATCACCTCCGGAACAGGAATCGCACAGGCGCCGACGATCGTTCCGGCGAGCGTCGTTCGTACCCAGAGCGGGAAGCCACGACTGCGCCTGTCGATGAAGACGATGCCATGGACATAGGTGGCTGCGAAAACGCCGACGATCAGGCCGAGCAGTATCACCCACGGCAATTCCAGCAGGGAGGCGAGGTGGAACGTCGGTACCGAGAAGGCGGGCGCGGAGCCGAAAGCCATGCGGCTTATCGACGTTGCGCTGACCGCCGCGATGATCACCGGTGCAAAACCGGTCAGCGTGTATTCGAACATCACCACTTCCATGGCGAACACCACACCGGCGATCGGCGTGTTGAAGGAAGCGGCGATCGATCCGGCCACACCGCAAGCGACCAGGGTGCGGATGCTGTTGTTCGGCAGGCGCAGCCATTGACCGAGCAGGCTCGCGGTCGCGGCGCCGACATGAATGACCGGCCCCTCCCGACCGACCGAATGTCCGGAAAGGATGGATAGTGTCCCGCCGACGAACTGTGCAATCGCGTTCTGCCACGGCAGGCGACCGCCCTGCTTCGCGAGCCCGGCCATGACATGCACCGGCCCGACCTGTCGCGCAGCGACCGGCAGCAGTTGCATCAGCATGCCGATCGCGAGACCACCGCCGATCGGCAGGCCCAGACGCCATGCCCAATCGAGACCCTCGTAGTTTTCGACTCGATCGAGGATGCCTGCCCACACGAGCGCGCGCTCGGTGACGAGACGGAACACGATGATCAAGGCACCGGTCAGGAGACCGGCGAGCAGCGCGAGGGCCGACAGGCCGACGATCGAATCGGCATGGGCCAACCGGCTGCGGAAGGCTTCGCGCCATGCCTTCAAGCGGACCCGGCGTCGTTCCCGTGCCGTCGTGGCGCGTGCGGCATGGGTGGTGGCAGGGACCGTGGCAGGTGCCGGGTCCGTACGCGAAGCGGACATCTGGCGGAGTCTATCCGATCGTCGACACCCGGTGAGCCCTGCGCCGGCTGACCGAAACAAGCGCCTGGCCGACGGACTCGATGACCGGCGCGGGGATACGGACGGTCGGTCAGCGCGCAGGCGAAAAGCCTAGCGCGACGCTGATGCCGATGCCGATGCCGATGCCGATGCGGACACTGACACCGACGCCTATGCCGACGCCGACGCGACGGAAGTCTTCCCTGCGGATAACGGCGCAGGAGCGACGGTCACGGCCCCTTCAGGTCCGCCGCCATTGCGATCAGTCAGTTGCACGCGGTCTCGTCCTGCGGCCTTGGCGGCATAGAGGGCATCGTCGACGGCGACATACATGACATCGGGCGTGAGGCGGCCTTCGTCGTTGTCCTGCCACCAGCCGACGCCGAAGCTCGCGGTCATCAAGCCGCTCGGGCTGCCGCGATGGACGATCATCCGAGCCAGCAATGCTTGCCGCAGCCGCTCCACGAAGGCCAGCGCCTGCGCTGGCGAGGGGGCGCTGAACAGCACGCCGAACTCTTCGCCGCCCAGGCGGAAGAGCGCATCGCCGGTCGCC
>JBGSTN010000881.1:0-1628 GCA_041736455.1 Burkholderiaceae bacterium
TGCCGATCGCCATCTCGGCGCGCGACCTGCTCGCCGACGAAGGCATCGCGATCCGCGTCGTATCGATGCCCAGCACCTCGGTCTTCGATCGGCAGGAAATTGCATACAAAAGCAGCGTCTTGCCCGAAAATATGCCTCGAATAGCGATCGAGGCGGGCGTGACCGATGGCTGGTGGAAATACGGCGTTGCCGCCGTGGTCGGCGTCGACCGGTTCGGTGAATCCGCCCCGGCCGAGGCGGTCTACGAACTGTTCGGTCTGACCGCGCAGAATCTGGCCGGGACAGTTCGCCAGGTGCTGTCGCACCGCCAATCCCAATAGTTGCCGGCAGCGCGCTGGCATTTACGATCAACCCCATTTCTTTCCGCGAGGACACCATGACTACACGCGTCGCCATCAACGGATACGGTCGCATCGGCCGCAATGTACTGAGAGCC
Source organism: Burkholderiaceae bacterium (assembly GCA_041736455.1). Lineage (GTDB taxonomy): Bacteria > Pseudomonadota > Gammaproteobacteria > Burkholderiales > Burkholderiaceae_E > JAUIAI01. Next base: position 437 of record JBGSTN010000881.1, read on the forward strand.
CATTACGAGTACGGCAAGAAGCACGATATCGAGATCGTGGCGATCAATGATCTCGGTGATGCGAAGATCAACGCGCATCTGACCCAGTACGACACCGCGCACGGCCACTTCAACGCAACCGTCTCGGTCGATGGCGACTGCATGATCGTCAATGGCGATCGCATCAAGGTGCTTGCGCAGCGCAATCCGGCCGAGCTGCCCTGGCGCGAACTGGGTGTCGATGTCGTCCTGGAGTGCACCGGTTTCTTCACCAGCAAGGAGAAGGCGTCGGCGCACCTGAAGGGCGGCGCGAAGAAGGTGATCATCTCGGCGCCCGGTGGCAACGATGTCGATGCGACGATCGTCTATGGCGTCAACCACCATGTGCTGAAGGCGTCGGATACGGTCATCTCGAACGCCTCGTGCACCACCAACTGCCTCGCGCCGCTGGTCAAGCCGCTGCAGGATGCGATCGGTCTTGAAAAGGGTCTGATGACGACCATTCACGCCTACACGAACGACCAGGTGCTGACGGATGTCTATCACACCGACCTGCGCCGCGCCCGTTCGGCGACTCACTCGATGATCCCGACGTCGACCGGCGCCGCGAAGGCAGTCGGGCTCGTGCTGCCCGAACTGAACGGCAAGCTCGACGGATACGCGATGCGGGTTCCGACGATCAATGTGTCGATCGTCGATCTGTCGTTCATCGCCAGCCGCGACACGTCGGTGGACGAGATCAACAGCCTGCTCAAGGCAGCCGCCGACGGTCCGTTGAAGGGCATTCTCGATTACAACGACAAGCCGCTCGTCTCGATCGATTTCAACCACAACCCGGCGTCGAGCACCTACGACGCGACGCTCACGAAGGTCTCGGGCCGGCTCGTCAAGGTATCGAGCTGGTACGACAACGAATGGGGCTTCTCGAACCGGATGCTCGATACGACGCTCGCCCTGATCGGCGCCAAGTAAGGGCGGGCCGATGAACTTCAAGCGTCTATCCGATCAGACACTCGCCGGGAAGCGGGTGTTCATCCGCGCAGACCTGAATGTGCCGCAGGACGACAACGGCACGATCACCGACGATACCCGTATCCGTGCGTCGGCGCCTGCGATCCAGCATTGCCTGGCGGCGGGGGCCGCGGTGATGGTCACCTCGCACCTAGGTCGTCCCAAGGAAGGCGCGCTGACCGCCGCCGACAGCCTGGCTCCG
>JBGSTN010000886.1:0-1978 GCA_041736455.1 Burkholderiaceae bacterium
CGGGCGAGCGCGGTGCAGTTTCATACCGACGGCGCGCATTTCGAGAATTCGACGGGCTACCACATGGCCTGTTCGGAAGTGATCGCGCTGGCGCAGTGGGTCGCTCGTGCGCGGCCGGGCGTCGAGCAGCGGAAAATCGAAAGCACGCTCGCGCAACGTCTGCAAGGCTGCCTGGATTTTGCCGAGAGTATCAGTCGTCCGGACGGCACCTGGCCCTTGATCGGCGACTTCGATGGCAGCCGAATCCTGCGTCTTCATGTCAACTACTGCCTCGATGACGCACGAGAAATGGCGATCGAGTCGAGCGATGGTGCGGTCGTTGCGCAATATTCTCTGCAATTTGTCGAAAAAGTTTCCGCAGACGGGGCGCTACGGTTCTTTCGCCTTGCAGCACGACAGGCGTCGCCACTCGACGACAAACTGACTCTATCGAGTGAAAAGTATTCCGACGATTCGATGGTCAGGTCGCATTCAAATGGGGCGCATCGAGGTGAAGACTCGAAGAGCGGAAGAAGGATCGACGGAAGAAATGTCCACATTTCATCCGCGCTGAACGTCGTGGCCGTGAGATGGCAATCGATCGAAGCCGATGCGAACGATCGCGCGATGCTCGCCGAGGCCGCGGGCCAGAACTTCGAATCGTCGCAGATCGCCGGTTACTCGATCGCGCTGCCATCGGGCACCGGGCGCTTCGATTCGATGCGTCTGTTCGCCGATGCAGGTGTGCTGGTCGCTCGCAGCGACACCCTGCACATCACACTGCGCGACGGCTCTCCCGGGCAATTCGGCATGGGTACGCATTCGCACCTGGATCATCTGTCGCTGGACATCTGGCACGATGGCCAATCTCTGTTCGCCGATCCTGGCAGCTGGGTGTATGCCGCACGACCCGCGAAGCGCAGGCGCTATCGAGATGCGTCGGCTCATGCTTCGCCTCTCGCCTCGCTCGTCGACGAGCGCGTGCTGCAGTATCCGTTCATGCTCGATGCGCCGCCGCCGCGAGCACGACTGCAGATGCGTGAATCGATGTTCTTCGGTGTCTGTAAGGTCGATCGACATATCGTTGTTCGACTCGTACGAACGACGTGCACACATCTGTTCGTGTTCGATGCGAGCACGGCATCGCCTTGTCGAGATATCTTCCACTATTCGCCGATACCTGCATCGAGTTACTTCGGATCGTTATCAATTCGACATAAGAATTGAAGTGACATTGGTCATTGCATTCACCTAAGATCCGGGCCACCAAGAAATGTTCACGTCATAAAAATTACGTAGAGTTTCTTGGGCAACTAAAGAGGAGTGAATGTGTGCGGCGTCTTCGTCTCGGTGAGCCGAGAGGGTGGATCGCGCGCGTCCGGTGAATCAGTCCACGAAAGTCTTCGACATCGTGGCCCTGATTCCTACGGTTATGAATCGATCGAAGCGGCAGGCCAGCGCTTCGAGTTCGGTCATACGCGTCTAGCAATCCGTGATCTTTCGGCTGCCGGTCATCAGCCGATGTGGAGTCGCGACCATCGTTGGGTGATCTCGTACAACGGCGAGCTCTACAACAACGAGTCGCTGCGCCGCGGGCTGAGTGGACAGTTCCAGGGCAGCTCCGATACCGAGACGCTGGTCGAGCACATCGCCCGCTATGGCGTGGCGCGCACGCTCGCGCTCGTCAACGGCATGTACGCCTTCGTGGTGCTCGACACCCACAGTGGTGCGCTGTATGCGGCGCGTGATCCGAGCGGCATCAAGCCGCTGTACTTCGAGCAGCAGGGCGCCGACATCGCGTTCGCGTCCGAGATCCGCGGGTTGCGGGATCACGGTTTGGCTCGTGGGGCGGTCGATCGCGACAGCCTGGCCAGCTATCTGCGCTTTCGCTATGTGCCCGATGGCGCCACGCTGATCGACGGTGTGCGGCGTGTATCGGCAGGACAGTTGCTGCATTGGGAGCGGGGTGTGCTCACCAGCAGCCGCTTCGAGGCGCTGC
>JBGSTN010000984.1:0-3089 GCA_041736455.1 Burkholderiaceae bacterium
CTCGCCATCGAAGCGGCCGCCAAGCAGACGCTCGGGGCCGTGTTGCTGCGCGAGATATTCATTCCGCTCGACATGTGGGACACCGGTTTCAATCCACCGGCCGAATTGCATTCGCGGGTCGCCTGGCGCGAAGCGTCGCATGAGGGTCGGGCCATGATTTCGCGCGATCCACGACGGGCCGTCGCTTTCGAATGCGGTGGTGCGTGTCTCACTGGTTCCGCGCCCGACTATCTGCGACTGGTGAACATGTTGCTGGCCGGCGGCACGGCCAACGGGCATCGCCTGTTGAGTCGTGGCAGTGTCACGATGATGACGAGCGATCAACTGGGCAACGACATCGACAATCGCCTGCAAGCAATCGTCGACGACGATCTCACCGGCCCCTCGCGAACCGGATATGGCCTCGGCGTTTCGATTCGCACCGCTGGATCGAGGTCGTCGCTGCCTGGTTCGGCCGGCGAGTATGGCGTTGCGACGGCGACCGGTTCGTTCGTCTGGGTCGATCCCGTTCGCGAACTCGGTTTCGTGATGTTGGCCGTTCTGCCCGATCGCGGCAACGATGCCGAGTGGTCGGCCCGCCGATTGCAACGCATGGTTCTCGCGATGCTCAAGCAAGCCGCTGAACCCTGAAACGGATGACGGGCACGGCATTTGCATGAACTACTCGAGGTTCTCACTGAAAAGTTCTGGATAATTGGCCCGTCCGCCCCCATCATGATCCTCAGTCAGGCTGTCGGACGCACTTGCCGGAACGTGGTGAATCGAACTGTTACGGAATCGTTTGCGAAGTGACTGCAACTTTTCTGCCGCTGGTGCGTCTAAGCAGTTGGAACATTTTCCGAGAGCGACCATGCAATTCAATACTTGGGGTATAGGGCGGCGGGATGAAATCGTCAGCACCTTCGATCCGGACAGCTATCAATTCATCGAGCGGGTCCGTTCGCACCTCGATCTGGAACTGATCGAGATCAAGGGCAATGGTGAGCCCGTTCAGGTGGCATTGGGCGAAAGTGTCGATGGCGCCGATCCCGAAGCGGCGAGACATCGGGTCACACCGTTCTTCTCGTCCTTCGATGCGCTGGATTTCTTCTGTCGTCTCAATCTGCAACACTATCTCGCCTATGACCCGGCCGACGGTCTGCCTCGTCGCTGGTTCTGGGAAGAGTCGCAGCGGCGGCAGGCATCCGCGATCCCGCCGTCGCGTGTCGTGCGCGTGGTGAAAGATCGCGCGACGGTCCTGCCGTCGGAGTCGGGCTCCAAACGTTCGACGGACAATCCGGACATCCGGTAGGGCAGTTCGCAGTACCACGCGAGCGCCGTCTCTCCGACGATCTCGACGATGGGCTTCGATTCGGCCGACGAGATCGATCGAATCGGCGAATCGAATGCCTGTGATGCCTTAATGCCGACGCAGTCCAGAGCGTCGAGCACAGTTGTAATACGATGACGGGGTGCGACAAGGCGACCCGGTTGCTCCTCCCTGGATCAACCGGCCGTCTGTCGTTCCCCACCGTCGGCAGCTTCGCCCGTTGTAGCAGGACGTTGTCCCATACATCATCGACGCGGTCCCGGCTCGCGGGACGTCAATCTGCCGCCCGTGCCTCGGGTTCTGGAGTCGTCGATGAGATCTGTTTCAGCCGCATGCTGCGTGAGTGTCGTCGTGCTGGTTGCCGCTTGCGCCACGCAGGCGCCGCCACCGCCGGCACCGGTCATCTTGCCGCCCCCGGTCGTCGAGGCGCCGCCTCCGGCTCCCGTTCGGCACACCGAGTTGATGATGCTCGCCGGTCTGTATCGTTGCGAGCTGAACCGGCAGGTCAACGTCAAGCAGGTCAGCGACGACCAGGAGAGCGCGATCCTTGCATGGAACAAGCGCGACTACACGTTGCGCGCGGTCAAGACTTCGACAGGGGCCTTGCGCTACGAAGACCGGGAGTCCGGGCTGACCTGGATCGGCGTCTCAGGCAAGTCGATGCTTCTCGACACCAAGCACGGTAAGCAACTCGCCAACGAGTGTCGTGCCTGATCCGGCGATGCCCGTTCGAGCGGGCATCGTTTCGGTTCAAGCGCCCGCGAAAGCGGGCGTTGCCGTTTCAGGAAGCCGGTGCCCGGCGTGAGGAACTTGCCGGCCCATCGGCGCAATGACCAGTTCGCCACGCTTGCCTGCACAAGGCATCGACAGCAGATGATTGGGTGGCAGGGTGCGCCACCCGGCAGCGCTGTCGTCGATGGGCTCGCTGACGACCGTCAACGTATCGTCGGTCTGCCGAAACCAGACCGATGGCGGCTCGTCATCGGTTGACCAGCGAAAGACGGTGAGCGACTTGCCGTCGGTGATCGCGGCCGCGAATCGAAGTGGCTGCGTGATGCCGACGGCTTGCATTTCGCAGGACACTTCGTCCAGTGTGCGAGTGATCGCCTGTTCGGGACCGTCATTCTCGATGCGACCCAGGGCGATCAGAAACAGGGCTTCCGAGTCGGTACCGCCACGGCGCTGGCTGTAGAGCGAATCGGGGATCATGCTTTCGATACGGCGACGCGTTCGGGCGAAATCACCGACCTGCCCGTTGTGCATGAACAGCCATGGGCCTACGCTGAACGGATGGCAGTTGCTCAGCGCCGTGCCGGCAACGGTTGCGGCACGCACATGGGCCAGGAACGTGCGCGACGACAACTGGGCGCAGAGTGACAGGAGGTTTTCGTCGGACCAGGCCGGCGTGATCTCCCTGTAGACGCCCGGGAAAGGTCGTTCACCGTACCAGCCGATGCCGAAGCCGTCGCCGTTGGTGGCAGTCTTGCACTGCGATGCATGCAATGACTGGTGCACCAGCGAACGCGCGGGCTTGATGATGACCTCTTCGAGGCGTACCGGCGCACCGGTGTAGGCAATCCATCGACACATGCAGCGAATTCTAGGCGTGCACCCGCGACAGCGGGTCGCCGTCTGTCACATCGTTGACGCCTTGCATCGAATCAGTCGCCAGCGCGCGTCGCTCGTTTGCCGTTCGACGACGACCAGTCGGTCGTGGCCGGACGGCCGGGCAGGTGCAACCGCGCAATGGCAGCTGGCGACTCGGCGATGATCCGTCCAG
>JBGSTN010001007.1:0-1647 GCA_041736455.1 Burkholderiaceae bacterium
GATCTTGGCCGCGATCTGCTTCATCGCACTCACCGTCATCGTCACCGCCTGACCGCCGTCACCGGCTTCCTTGCTGGCCTTGGTCGCCATGGTGTCGGTGACGCGCGCGTTGTCGCTGTTCTGGGAGATCGACGCCGACATCAGCTCGATTGCGGCCGTGGTCTCTTCGACCGACGAGGCCTGCTCGCTCGCGGCCTGCGACAGGCTCTGCGCCGTGGCGCTGACCTGGTTGGCCGCTCCCGTCAGCGAATCGGCAGCCGATCTCACCTCGTCGATGATGCTGGCGAGTTTCTCGCAGCTGGCGTTCGCGTCGATCTTCACCTGGTTGAAGGTGCCCGAGTAGTCGCGGGTGATGCGCTGGGTGAGATCCCCCGCCGCGAGCATGCCGAATACCCGCCCCATGTCTTCGAAGATCACCGAGGACGTTTCCATCAGCGCATTGACACCCGCGCACAGTTCCGCGATCGGCCCTTGCTTGCCGTCCATCGGAATGCGCTGTGTCAGGTCGCCGGCCATGGCGGCCGCCGTGACCCGCTGGGCTTGTTCGACCGACTCCCTCAGCATCCGTTGTGCGACGACCTCGGCAGTGACGTCGATCGCGATCTTCACGATCTTGAACACGCGCCCCATCTCGTCCTTCACCGGCGCGTACACGCCCTGGATCCAGATCTCGCGACCGCCCTTGCCGATGCGGCGGAACGTGCTGTTCTGGGATTTTCCGGCATTCAGGTCGCGCCAGAGATTCTCGTAGGCCGGATTTGCCGCGTCGGCAGGGTCCACGAACATGCGCTGGTGCCGACCCACCACTTCGTCGGCGGAGTAGCCCGTGATGCCGAGGAAGTTCTGGTTCGCCGACAACACGGTGCCATCGGTCTTGAACTCGACCAGACCGGAAGAATCGTTGATCGCGTCGACCATGCCACGGGCGTTCTGCCGCTCGATCTCCGAGGCCGTGATGTCATAGCGGACACCCAGGTACTTGATCGGCTTGCCGTTGTCGCCCAGGATGGGAGCGATCACCGCGTCGACGTAATAAGGTGTGCCGTCCTTGGCGCGGTTCTTGATCACGCCGCGAAACATCTGGCCGCGGCCGATGGTCGCCCACATCTGCTTGAACACGTCCTTGGGCATGTCCGGGTGGCGCGTGGTGCTGTGAGGATGACCGATCAGCTCATCGCGCGAATATCTGGACACCTCGACGAACTTCTCGTTGATCGAAATGATGTCGCCCTTCTTGTCCGCTTCCGAGATGATGCTCGTCTCGTTCATGATATTCATGCGCACTTCGAGTTCGGCCTCGACCGACGCGAGGCGTGCCTTGACCTCGGTCAACGACGCCTCCGCCGCCGCGCGTCCCTGCGACTGCTGGTCAAGCGCCTCTTGAAACTGCCCGAGTTCATTGCCTGCAACGAGCCGGGCGACCCAGGATGTCCTGGTCTGCTTCATGATTGTGTCCTGCGAGTGAACGTATTCGAAACGAAAGGAATGCCTGGTGTTCGAACTTGAATCGGTGTCATGCGGGCTCCGTCGCCTGCCCGACTTCGCAGAGCCTGGCCATCTCGTCGACGTCGAAGGCCTTGTCCGGGTCCAGGATGATGATGAAACGGTCGTCCTTCTTGCCCATGCCCTTGATGAAATCGCGTCGCA
>JBGSTN010001017.1:0-2433 GCA_041736455.1 Burkholderiaceae bacterium
GCCGAGCGGCTGGCGGAAAGGGCACGCGCGATGCTCGACGACATGCGTGGCTTCGTGAACAGATCCAGCTTCGACCCTGCGGCATGCGAAGCGTTGCTGCAGATCGCCGCGAATCCTCTGCAGCGCGATCTGCTTTTGCCGCCGCTGCTGCTGCGATTGCGGGCAGCGGCGCCGCACGTCACGCTGCGCGTCGTTCCGTCGGATGTGCCTACGCTGGAAATGCTCCGTGATCGCCGCTGCCAGTTAGTGATCTCGCCGCGTCTCCCGGAAGGGTCGGACATTCACCACGAGCCGCTGTTCGATGACAGCTACCGCGTGTTCTTCGATTCGTCGCAGCGCAATGCGCCACAGTCGCTCGACGAGTACCTTGCTGCCGAGCACGTGACCGTGCTCTACGAGTCGAACCGCGCGCTCGAGGTCGATCGCTTCCTGGCATCGCGGGGAGTCGACCGGCACTTCGTGGCAAGCGTGCCCGACTTCTCCGGCATTGCGCCGTTCCTGCGCGGCACCGATCGCCTCGCGACGATGCCCTCGCGAACCGCGGCGAATCAGCTGCGTGGCTTCGCGCAAGCCGAGGTGCCCGTCGCATGTCCACCGAAGACGATCCACATGATCTGGCATGGCCGGCATCAACAGGACCCGCTCCATGGCTGGTTGCGGCAGGCGTTGCGTGAGGTCGTCGAACCGGCGTTGGCCGCGGCATGACAGGAATCCGGCCCGCGGTCTTCCCGGACGACCTCGATCGTGTCGTATCGATCTTTCGCGAGTACATCGCCAGTCCGAGTGTGAATCTCGACTTCCAGGACTACGAGACCGAATTCGCCGAGCTGCCTGGCAACTATGCGGCGCCGGCCGGCCGACTGTTGCTGGCGTGGCGCGATTCGGACGTCGTCGGCTGTGTGGCGTTGCGACCGGTCGACCCGGATACCTGCGAGATGAAGCGCCTCTACGTGCGACCGACCGCCCGCGGCGATCGAATCGGCTGGCATCTGGTCGACAGCATTCTCACCGTGGCCAAGGCGGCTGGCTACCGTCGCATCTGCCTCGACGTACTGCCGGAATTCGACAGGGCATTGCACCTCTACGAATCGTTCGGCTTTCGGCCGGCGCCCGCGGTCGCTTTCAATCCGGTGCCGGGTGCGAGATTCCTGGGCCTCGATCTCTCGCCCGTCGAGAGTTCCTGAGGTTTGTCCACAAGTGACGACGGGGTGATCGGGAAGCCGTTAAACTACCGATTCAATGAAGAAAGCACACGCGCTGCCAGAGCGCATCCAGTCGCGGGCCGAAGAGATCGCGAACAGTGTGAGCCATGCGCTGGCACTTGTCGCAGCGCTGATCGGCGTCCCTGTCCTCATCGTCCATGCCGCGCGTCACGAAGACGCTGCGTTCGTCGTCGGCGTCAGCCTGTTCTCTGCATCGGTCTTCCTGCTTTACCTGGCCTCCACGCTCTATCACGCGTTGCCGGTGGGCAAGGCCAAGCGCGTCTTTCGAGTGCTCGATCATTCGTCGATCTTCCTGCTGATTGCAGGGACCTATGCGCCATTCACGCTGGGGGTGCTGCGTGGCGCATGGGGCTGGACGCTCTTCGGACTCGTCTGGGCCATTGCCATCGCCGGTGTCACCTTCAAGGCATTCAATACGAATGCGCGACCGGTACTGTCGACGACCCTCTATCTGCTGATGGGCTGGCTGGTCGTGATCGCCGCCGAACCGATGTTGACGAGAGTGCCTACTGCGGGTCTGCTGTGGTTGCTGGCAGGCGGGCTCTTCTACAGCGCGGGCGTCGTTTTCTACGCAACCGACTCGCGCCTGCGATACGGCCATTTCATCTGGCACCTGTTCGTCGTCGCAGGAACGGCGAGTCACTATGTCGCCGTGTTCGGTTATGCCGCCTGAGACGCGAGACGATCGAGGGTCCTTGTCGCGCTTCGTTGATGCACGGCCGCTCGTCGCGTCGACCGGTTGTCTGGTCGGTTGATCGAGCCTGTGCACGGCTGGCGCGCGTGCCGAACGTGCCGCCTCGCCGAGACGACTCGTCTAACCGGGTGCATCGGCCAGTTGCTGCAGCCGCAGTGTCATCTCGTGCTTCGGATAGCGCCTGACCATTTCCGCGAGGACGCGTTCGGCTGATTCGGTCTTGCCGGTTGCCGTCAAGCCTTCATGAGCAAGGGAATAGGCGAGTGGAATCTGCGCATGATCGGGAAACCGCTTGTCGAATCCGTGCACCAGTCGAAGCGCCAGGTCCGCCTGGCGCGTACCGAGTGCGAGGCGTGCCAGACCGAGACGAGCGTTCGCACCGGCTTCGAATCCGGCGTCGGCCTTGATGCAGTCGTCATGGACCAGAAGGGCTTCATCCGGGGTGCGGTGCATGACCACGGCTTCCAGGTGCGCCGCGGCATTGGCGAGCATGGTGCGGCGCGCGTCGCTGTCGTC
>JBGSTN010001030.1:0-1740 GCA_041736455.1 Burkholderiaceae bacterium
GCAGCGCCGATTCGACCGGTGTGCTGGCTTCGAACGCGGCAACGAGCGCCGCCAGTGACGGGGCGTCCACCCTTTTCGAGATCAGCGCGTTGAGTTGGCTGCGATCGACCGAATCGTCGCCCAGAGCGAACAGTGAGCGGCGAAAGTACCCAGAGAACTTCGATGCGGCAAATGGCATGGTAGGTTGTCATCTCCGTTGAATTCGACGATCGGCGATACTGCACGGCCCGCCGATCCGATCCGACCAGTCAATAACCCCGATTAACAAGTTGTCACCTTACCCGAATCCCGACCGTCGGCCGATCACGCTGCCCAAAGCACGACGTCTGTTGCATTGGGCAGGCTGGTCATTGCTCGCGGTCTATGTCCTGATCGCCGCGTCCTACCTCGTCGTCCGCCATGTGATCTGGCCCAACCTCGAGCGATGGCGGCCACAGATCGAACAGATCGCGAGTCTGCACGCCGGCGCGCCGGTGCGCATCGAGTCGTTGGCTGGACACTTCGAAGGTTTCAACCCGTCAATGAGCGCCGAACGCATCACAGTCGGCGATTCGGATGTGGCACCGGATCTGAGTGCCGAACGAGTCGATCTCGTCGTGAGCTGGCGCAGTCTGCTGAAGCGTCGGCTCGATTTCGACGTGTTGCACGCTGCCAAGGTCAGCGTGCGTATCCAACGCACGGGCGAGCGAACGTTCCTGATTGCCGATCGGCGATTCGAACTGCCATCGAATGGGCGGGCCGCGCGTTCTCCCACGTTGCAGGCCTGGCGTCTGCCCGATTGGCTCGTGCGCCAGGAAAGCCTGTCGTTGCCGGATGTCTCGTTCGATTATGTCGACCCTGCCAACAATCAACATGTCACGGCAAACGGGATCGCCATTCGTTCCGATGGTGACGGTGACCAGCGCAGCCTGCTCATCGAATCAGCGGGAATCGACAGCCTGATGGGGCCTTTTTCCCTGCGCGCGAAACTTGCGCGCCAGACTCAGGGAAAGTTGCGTGAATTGCTGGCCGAGCCGCTCTGGCATGGCGAAGCGCACACGACGATTGCCGGGCTGCAGATGCCGGCGCTGGCCGGGCTGTTGGGTCTGCCATCGCCGCTCGCCGCCGGCAATGCCGCCGTACAAGGCTGGTTCCGCCTGGTCGATAGCAAACCCGGCGATGCCCAGATCGAATTCGATGGTGGACCCTGGCATTTCGCAGCCGGGGACGAGTCCGAGTGGCTCGAACGGGTCGGCGCGACGATCGATGCGCATTGGCGCGCCAATGGCGAGGTCGATGTTTCGTTTCGAGATGCCCGGATCGCCGATCAGACCGGGCATAGGGTGAGCCTGGCCGATCGGCCTCAGACACTCACGCTGCGCTCCGATCTCGCGCTGATCCGCGCCGATCTGTCGGTCGGCCTGACCAACGCGACGCGAGTGCTCGCCGTCGCGCGATCGTTGCCCTTTCTGCCTCAATTGCGCAAGCGATTCGCCGATTTCTCGTTGGCGGGTCGCATCGAAAGTCTGCATTTCGTGCTCGATGCGCGGGCCGACGGGCCTGCGTCCTATTCGGTCAATGCCGACTTCAGTGGTCTCGATGTCGGCTTCGGACCGGAGCGCAATCTACCCAGGCCGCTGCAGGCGTTCGAGCCCAGGCTGCCATGGGGTGAGAACCTGACAGGTTCGATCGCGATGAACGAACGCGGCGGTACCTTGACCCTGGACAGCACGGTAGCTGGTCGGCCGGCGGCGCCCGCAT
>JBGSTN010000902.1:0-5334 GCA_041736455.1 Burkholderiaceae bacterium
GACGCCGGCCGCGAGCTGACTGGAGGCGCTGGCCACTCGCTCGGATGCCTGTTGCTGCTTGGCGAGGGTGCGAGCCCGCTTGCGCTGGACATCGGCATCGCGCGCGACGTTCTTCGCGATGTTGCTGGCCATGCCTTGCAGTGCGGGGGGAGTTTCCTTGGTGGCCGAAGCCTTGCGAATCAGAGACATTTGTTTCTCCGGAACTTGGATGCGTTGGACCGGGAGGCACATGACCGCGCCTCCTCGATCGCGAAATGCCGCGACGAGCGCCCCGGACTGGCGCTACTTCGGATCCACAGGCACCCGGTCCGGAACAGTTGTTTGCTATTGCCGATTGAGGCAATTAAATGTCCCTACGAACAACCGTAGTAAACCGATCAACCGGGGAAAACCGGTGCAAATCCGCCGCCAGTCGGCGGTATGCGCATCCGCGAGTCAACGGGGCGTTGCATTTGCACCCACAGCATTCGTTGTGGTCGCGGATTCGCTACATCCGGCAACTCCGGAACCCGGCCGGCACATCGTTGCGGTGCGCCATGAAAAAATTCCGGTACCGCGGATGTCGCATGCGCGGTTGCGTCATGAACGAACCACCGCGAAGGACGAGGCGCGTGCCGAACCAGGGCGCCGAGTAGTCGCGATAGGCATGGGGTTCGAAATCCGGATAGGGCAGGAACGTGCTCGCCGTCCATTCCCAGACCTGACCCCATGAGAAATCGCCCATCGCGTCGACCGCCGCCCTCTCCCATTCAGCCTCTGTCGGCAGGCGACGGCCTGCCCATCGACACCAGGCCTGCGCTTCGTGCGCCGTGAGATGACAGGCGGGCTCGGTCGAGTCCAGTGCCTGCCACACCCCGTATCGCCATTGTTGCCAGATGGCGCCGTCCCGGCGCACATAACGCGGCGCACGCAGGCGGCTGGTAGCCAGCCAGTCGGCGCCGGCTTCGCTCCACCATCGCCCCTCTTCGTAGCCACCCGCTTCGACGAACGGCAGATAGTCGGCCCAGCGCATCACGCGGCTGTCGATGTGCGTGTTCGTCAACACGACCTGGTGTCGCGTCAGTTCGTTGTCGAACGCAAACGGCACATGGCCGCTTCCCTGCAAGAAGAGTCCGGCATCGAACTTCAATTGGCAGCACTGAGCCGGCAAGCCGCTCGGCTGCCAACGGCGATCGTCGATCGGCACGCCGAGGCTTTGCGCCATGTACAGGGCCGCCTCGTGATGCATGTCTTCGTGGCACAAGGCAAGTCGAAAGAAGTAGAGCGCGACATCGCCGGGAAAGGCGTCGGAAAGCCGGACGAGCGTGTCGGCCAGCTGCGCGGCGAGGTCGGCGCGCGTCGCTTGCGCATCCGGCAATGGCAGCGCCCAACGTGTGTCGTGAGCCACCTTGCCGGAGTCATAGAGCGCATCGGAGCCCGTCCGTACGCCAGGTGAACGCGCAACCGACGGATCTGCCGCAGGCCCCTCGAAGCGCATCGGATTGCGCCCGATCCAGAACTCCTGAAACCAGCCGATATGGCCGAGTTCCCACAGCGGCGGATTCAGCGTCTCGCGTCGTGGAACGGCCAGTTCGTCCAACGATCTTTCGAGTACGGAGAAGGTCGCCAGCGTGTCTTCCCGGCTGGCCGCGAGTGCCCCGGCAAGCGCGTGGGCATCGCCCTCGCGGGCCTCGATCGCCTCATCGAAAACGATCTTCATCGCGTATCCTCCGAACGTGCGCAGACCGGACATCGTGATCGTGACGCCGGCTCTGGCCGACGCCAACAACGGCAACTGGCAGACAGCCCGACGATGGGGTCGGATGCTGTCTGCTCATTATCGTGTGCGTCTGGCTTCATCGTGGCACGAAGGCGAGGAATCCTTGATGGTCGCCTTGCATGCTCGTCGTTCAGCGGCTTCCGTCGCGCAGTGGCGCTCTCGCCGACCTTCGGCGCCCCTGGTCGTCGTCCTGACCGGCACCGATCTCTACCGCGATGTCGCCACCGACGATTCAGCGCGGGCCACGCTGCTCGTCGCCGACCGGCTCGTCGTGCTCAACGATCTGGGCGTCGATGCGTTGCCCGCGTCGGTTCGGCTCAAGGCCCGCGTCATCCTGCAGTCTTGCGTCGGACGGCGAGCCTTGCCGAAAACTCGTCGCCACCTGCGCGCCTTGATCGTGGGTCATCTGCGCCCGGAGAAGTCACCGCAGACCGTGTTCGACGCGGCCCGCCTGCTGTCCGGATGCGACGACATCTTCCTGGACCATATCGGCAAGGCCCTCGATCCAGCGCTCGGCGCTGCAGCAACGACGCTGATGATCGAATGCCCTCGATACCGTTGGCTCGATGGCCAGCCGCATGCGGTTGCCCGCAGACGTATCCAGTCTGCCCATGTGCTGGTTCACCCTAGCCGGCTGGAAGGAGGCGCCAATGTCATCGTCGAAGCGATCAGCAGCGGCACCCCTGTGCTGGCGTCGCGCATCGATGGCAACGTCGGCCTGCTGGGCGACGGGTACGATGGCTATTTCCCGTGGGGCAACGCAGTCGCACTCGCTTCGCTGCTCCGGCGTATTCGCGACGAGCCGGCCATGCTTGCCTGCCTGCAACGGCAGTGCGATGAACGCGCCCCGCGTTTCGACCCGGCAGGCGAATCACTGGCGCTGCATGAACTGATGACCGAGCTGCTCGAACCTGCGCAGCGATTTCCATGACCACCCGAGACCCGACATGAATGCAACCGATCCCGCGGCAGAACCCCGTCTCACATCCCTTTCCCATGGCGGCGGCTGCGGTTGCAAGATCGCGCCGGGGATCCTGTCCGAAATCCTGAAGGACACTGCGTCCCTGCCCATCCCCGAGGCATTGCTGGTCGGCATCGAAACATCCGACGACGCGGCGGTCTACCAACTGAACGACGACCTGGCGCTGATCGCCACCACCGATTTCTTCATGCCGATCGTCGATGATCCGCACGACTTCGGACGCATCGCCGCGACCAATGCGATCAGCGACGTCTATGCGATGGGCGGGCGCCCCTTCATGGCCCTGGCGCTGGTGGCGATGCCGATCAAGGTGCTATCGGTCCAGACCATCGGACGAATTCTCGAAGGCGGTGCATTCGTCTGTCGGGCAGCAGGCATTCCGATCGCCGGTGGGCACAGCATCGACTCGGTCGAGGCGATCTACGGCCTGGTCGCCCTGGGCACCGTCCATCCGAGGAACGTCAAGCGCAACGCCGACGCCAGGCCCGGCGACGTACTGGTGCTCGGCAAACCGGTGGGCGTGGGTGTGATGTCCGCCGCGCTGAAGAAGGGTGAATTGAGCGATTCAGGCTATGCCCAGATGATCGCCACGACCACTCGGCTGAATACGCCGGGACCCGACCTGGCAGCGCTGCCGGCCGTGCATGCGATGACCGATGTCACCGGGTTCGGCCTGGCAGGACACGCATTGGAAATGGCCCGCGGCGCACGCTGCGATGTCGAGCTGAATTGGGCAGCGGTACCGTTGCTTGCCGAGGTACGGTCGCTGGCCGCACGCGGTTGCATTACCGGCGCCTCGGGCCGCAACTGGGCCGGGTACGGCAACGACGTCACGCTGCCGACGGCATTCGCGGCCGAGGATCATGCGTTGCTGACGGATCCGCAGACCAGCGGCGGCCTCCTCGTGTCATGCGCGCCATCGGCACTGGATGAAGTGCTGACGATCTTTCATCGCCACGGGTTCGATCAGGCGGCGGTGGTCGGCCGCATTGCAGCGACCAGCGCGAGGCCACGTCTGGTCGTGCGTTGAAAGGGCGATCCGGTACACGACCCTTGTTCTTTCATTCAAACGATCGTTAGAATAAGCGGACAATGGACAATCGAACACTCAAGGACCTTCTCTACGAACAGGTCGCCCGCGTCGGCAAGGCCATGGCCAGTCCCAGGCGACTGGAGATCCTGGAGATGCTGGCCCAGGGTGAAAAAGCGGTTGAAACGGTGTCTGCCGAGATGGGCATCGACGTCAAGCTTGCCAGTGCCCATTTGCTGGCGCTCAAGGAAGCACGGCTCGTGCAGTGCCGCCGCGAAGGCAAGCGCATCTACTACCGTCCCAGTGGTGACGACGTGGCGCAACTGGGCGTGGCAATGCGCCTGGTGGCCGAGGAACATCTGCTCGAGTTGCGCCTGGCATTGCAGCAGTTGATTGCCGAGCCCGATCTGTTGGCCGGGTTCGGTCGCAAGGAATTGCTGGCGTACGCCAAACGCGGCGACGTCGTCGTGCTCGACCTGAGACCGAAAGACGAGTACGACACGGCTCACCTTCCCTATGCGCGATCGTTGCCGCTACCGGAGTTGTCGCAACGTCTCGCCGAGTTGCCGCGCGACGTCGAGATCGTCGCCTACTGCCGCGGCCCCTACTGCCTGATGTCCGACGAAGCGGTCAAGCTGCTGCAGGCCCACGGCTTTCGCGCGAGAAAGACCCTCGACGGCGTCAGCGAGTGGCAAGCTGCCGGCCTGCCGATCCATCGACGGTGAAGATCATCACCCGATCATCCGGTAACGCGATCGCCCGGTCGACTCTCTCCCAGGAACCATCATGACATGTGAATTCATCCTCTTCGACGAGTCGCTGCGCGACCGTTTCGTCGCATTCGTTGCCGCGCTCGGCATTCCGGTGCGCATGCATGCCGATTCGATGGAGGGATGGATCGTCGCAGTGCCCGATGAACTGGATGAAGCTCGTCTGAATGCACTCGAGTCCGAGTACGACGACTTGTTGTCTCGACAACGCGAAATGATCTTTGCCGAAGAAGGATCCGACGCGCGCGATCTGTTTGGCGTGAACGTCGACCTGCCCGGCGGCGAGCCCTGCCTCGTTCGCCTGCCGGCGGAGTATGGCCGTCGCCTCGCGGAACATTTCACTTTCGAAGAGATTCAGGAACTCGTGACCATCATTGCGAACGGCGTGCTGAATCCGACCAGCGGACCGATCTGTCATCGATCATGACCGCGCTCTCGTAGCGGTGGCGTCCGGTGTCGCGTAGCGGCGGCGTCCGGTGTCGGGCGTCCTCCCGTGGGACGACCGCGATGCTGCGCGATTCACGTCGGACCGATCACGCCGTCCACCAACGCCTGCGCTTCCTGCAGCACGGCCTGCAGATGCTCGGGGCTGCGAAAGCTCTCGGCGTAGATCTTGTAGATGTCTTCCGTGCCGGATGGCCGCGCCGCGAACCAGCCGCTGCCGGCAATGACCTTGATGCCTCCGATCGGCGCGCCATTGCCTGGCGCCTGCGTCAGGATCCTATCGACCGTTTCACCGCCAAGCGTCGCGAACGAGAACTGCGCGGGTGACACGGCGGCGAGGCGCTTCTTC
>JBGSTN010001044.1:0-1619 GCA_041736455.1 Burkholderiaceae bacterium
CGATGAATCGCCGCGAGGTCGGATCACGGTACCTCTGGCATCGCCGTGGACGACGCGCCGGAGGCGAACGAACCAGACGGCGGCATTGCCGGGCTCAGTCGCGAATCGCGTCTTCGACGCGTTTGTGCAGCCGACGCATCCCGAACCAGATGGCGAGCGCAATCACGGGCACCAGTGAAGCAACGGTGACATAAGGCGGATACGGCCAGCCGAAGCTCTGCGCCGCCTGAGCGACATAGGAGACCAGGCCGGCCGTGTAGTAGGTGATGGCAGCCACGGACAAGCCCTCGACCGTGGACTGCATCAGCAACTGGACGCGCTGCCGTTCGGTCATCGTGCTCAGCAACGCATATTGACTTTCCGACTGTTCGATGCCGACTCTCGTACGCAGCAGTTCGCTGACATTGGCGATGCGGCGCGAGAGATTCTCGAGTCGCTGGTTGGTTGCCGCGCAGGTCTTCATCGCGGGGCTCAGGCGGCGATCGAGAAACTGGTGCAGGGTCTGCAACGTCGGCAACGCGAGTTCGTGCAATTCGCTCACTCGCGCCGACACCAGGCTGTAATAGGCCGCGCTGGCGGAGAACCGGCTGTGGCTGTTGGCGAAGATGGACTCGACTTCGGTTGCGAGGGCCGTGATGTCGTCGAGCAACGAGGCTTCGTCCTCGCGCGTGGCATTGCGCAGTCTGACCGACAGTTCAGCCAGCGAACGTTCGGCGACTTCGAGCTGAGCGCTTGCCAGGCGCGCGTCGGGCAGACCGAGCAGCGCCATCATCCGGTAGGTCTCGATCTCGAGCACACGCTGCACGTAGCGCCCGAGCCGGCGCGGCCGATGATTCATCGGCACGCCCAGCAGATAGTGGACGGTATCGTGCTCGCGCGCCCGGAAGTCGGTGAGCAGCACATACTCGTTGTCGGCGATCCCGGCGCCGACGATGCTGGTCACGTCGAGTTGCTGGCGACCCAGCGCGACGGCCGATTCGACGTCGGCGATGACGACATCGACACGCTGTGCGCTGAGCAATCGCCCCGGAATCTCGGACAGCCATTGCGGATCGAGATCGTCATAGGCATTTCGCTCGAAAGGAGTGTCGGGTGACAGCGGCAGCAGGAACGTGTAGCTGACGAATTCCGTGTGGCGCTCCCAGCGTATCCGCACCCCGCCGATCTCGACGCTTGCATGGTTGCCGACCAGGCGTCGGCTCGCGAGAGGATCCGCAGTGACGAGCTTCTGCAGGTGTTCCCGGTCGACCGAACCGGCGCCGCGGTCCACCAGGAAGACCAGATGATTGACCCGGATCGGTGCCGAGACGCTTTCGGAAGGGCGGGCGTGGACTTCGCCCAGCAACGCAGCGCGGTGTGGATGATCTTTCCAGTTCAATGGATTTCCGGTTCAGGAGTGTTGTCGGGTTCGCAAAGGAAGTCGAAATCGCAGCCCGTATCCGCCTGCATCACGTGACGGTTGTAAAGCAGACCATAGCCGCGTTCGAAACGCTCGGGCGGGCGCTGCCACTGTGAACGGCGGCGCGCGAGTTCGATGTCGTCGACCTCGATGTCGAGGCGCCGGGCCGCGACATCGAGCGAGACGATGTCGCCGGTTCGAACGAGGGCGAGCGGGCCGC
>JBGSTN010001064.1:0-1963 GCA_041736455.1 Burkholderiaceae bacterium
CCCATGACGCGCCGGCCCATGCCCCCGCCAGGCTGCCCGCAAGCAGATTGGCGATGACGGGCCATTGCGCGCCGACCTCGGAGAACGGGATCGCACCGCTTCGAAACACCAGTGCGCTCGCCACGACCACCAGGCTCATCGCCTTGTTGAGGATCACCGCATGCAGCGCGGCAAAGCCGAACAGGCCGATGAGCAACGGCAGCCGGAACTCCGCCCCTCCCAGACCGATCAGACCGCCGAGCACACCGACGGCGCAACCGGCGAACAGGGCACTGACCAGACGAGGCGCGGCAACAGCCTCTGCAGCATTCACCATGGAACTGGACACTCTGAAGTTCTCGATATCTATGTGAGTTTATATCGGAGCGCCCGCTCGGGCAGAATATCAACCCATGAAGACAACGTTGCGGACCAAGGTGCATGAGAAGTCGACGCGGTTCCGCGTCGAGCTCAAGTACAACGTGGCGATCGGGCCCGGTAAGGCGGACATCCTTGAAGCGATCCGGGACACCGGATCACTGGCCGAAACAGCAAGGCGCCTCGGCATGAGCTATCAGCGGGTCTGGACGCTAGTCGGTGCGATGAATGAGGACTTCGTGCAGCCGCTGGTGCTGACACAGCGCGGCGGAGCAAACCGCGGCGGCGCCGAGTTGACGGAAACGGGCCATCGCGTGCTCGATCTTTATCGCGAGATCGAACGGGCGGCGCTCAAGGCGGTGAACAGGCGATTGCCCACGCTCGTCAAACTGCTGAAGGCAGGCGTGTGACCGATCATCAGCGCAGCTGGTCCTCACGGTTCAGCCTGAATTTTCCGAGGATGCTCGAGAAAGTCGTTGACTACCGCCACGAAGAGGTCTGGAGCATCCTTGTGCACTTCATGTCCGGCGAACGGCGCATTGAGGAAGTTCGCACCCGCGATTCTCTCGCGCACTTCTGCCGCTTCATCCAACGAGAACAGAGGGTCGGTATCACCGCGCACGATCAGGGTGGGCGCCGTGATATCGGCGATTCCGGCGCCTGGATACCCGGCAGCGCTCTGATCCGTCCATAGGCCCACGACAGCCGGGACGAGGGCATCGAAATTCGGTGCCGGATTGACAGTGTTGTAGTAATCGACGGAGTCGGGAAACATGCCGCGCCACATGTCGGCCGTCAGCCCGTTCAACATCTCGAACACCGGGCCAGTGGCATCCAGCTTGCACGACGCGCCCACCGTGACCACTGACGTCACTCGCGCCGGGTACTGTGCGGCAAGGCGATAGGCGACGATGCCGCCATCACTGAAACCCAGCAAAGCGAACGAGTCGATGCCCATATGGTCCAGCACACCGAGCACATCGGTCTGATATAGACGGTAAGTCAACGCCGTCGTGCCGAGTGTCGATTTGCCGTGCCCACGAAAATCGATTCCGATGAAGCGGTGATGCGCTGGCAACTCGTCGAGAACCGGATTGAAATCGGCCAGACTTCCCAAACCGCCATGGAGCAGAACCAGCGGCGTGCCGGTCGGGTCTCCGACCGCTTCGCAGTACAGACGGGCATCGTCGATCTGGATGTGCTGGCCGGATGTGTGATCGAAGCGGGCCATCGTGAATCCTCCTGGTTCTCTGCGCCGACGGCTTGCAGTCCTATATTGTCGACGACAAGACCTTCTGCATCTATCTTGCCGGGAACGAGGAAGCGGTGCACGAGCATGCGCGGCTCAGCGGCTTTCCTGCCACGAAGGTCAGCGAGGTGCGCAATGTGATCGACCCGATGACAGCGGTTTGACGACGAGGTTTGGATGCTTGCACGCCTTTGCCGGCTGCGGTTGGCTCGGTGAAATCGCCGGGCCTGACTGAACCAGGCCCGGCCATCGCCACGAACAGTCGATCAATGACCGCGCGCCGCCTTCTCCTTCGCGAATCGCTCGGTGGCTGCCTCGACCGCCTTGCTGTGCACTTCCGCCAGCGCCGGCCGCGCC
>JBGSTN010000906.1:0-6421 GCA_041736455.1 Burkholderiaceae bacterium
CGGCGCATCGGCTGGCGGAGCGCCTCGGCAGACCCATGTGCCCGTGACCATCCTGACGGGCTTTCTCGGTAGCGGCAAGACGACGCTGCTCAAACGCGTGCTGACCGAAAATCACGGGATGCGGATCGCCGTGATCGAGAACGAGTTCGGCGCGGAGGGTGTCGACAACGAACTGCTCACGCAGAGCGCGGACGAGCAGATTATTGAAATGAACAATGGCTGCATCTGCTGCACGGTGCGAGGCGATCTCGTGCGCATTCTGGGCGACCTGCGGCGCAAGCGCGAATCGGGCCAGTTGAACTTCGACCGCGTCGTCATCGAGACGACAGGCATGGCCGATCCCGCTCCCGTGGCGCAGACCTTCTTCATCGACGACGATATTGCCGAGTATTTCCTGCTCGACGCCGTCCTGACCGTGGTCGATGCCAAGCACGGCAACAAGCAACTCGACGACAACAAGGAAGCGCAGGAACAGGTCGCATTTGCCGATCGCCTGCTGATGAGCAAGGTCGATCTGGTCAGCGAGGAAGAGCAGAAGACGCTACGGGCACGGCTTGTGCGGCTGAACCCGCGCGCACCGGTGCGCACCGTCCATTTTGGTGAAGTCGACATCAAGGATGTACTGGATATTAGGGGCTTCAATCTCAACGCGATCCTGGAGATCGATCCACAATTCCTCGAAAGCGACGAACATGAACACACGGACTCGATCAGTTCATTCGTTTTCCGAGCCAAGAAGCCGTTCGACCCGGGCAAACTGGAAGACTTCCTGTCGGGTCTGATCCAGGTCTATGGCGAGGACATGTTGCGCTACAAGGGCGTGCTCTATATGAAAGGCTCGGACCGTCAGACGGTATTCCAGGGCGTCCACATGATGATGGGGGCGGACGTAGGCCGGAAGTGGCGTGCCGACGAAAAGAAATCTAGCAAAATGGTATTCATCGGCAGAAACTTGCCAAAAGAGACTTTTATCAAAGGGTTGGAGCAATGCCTGGCATAGGCTCGGCGATTGCATCAGAGGAGCTGGGAATCATGGCGGTCAAGGAAGTCAAAGTTCCGACTGAGAAAGAAATGTTGAAGATGCCCGAGTCGGCCTACATGAACGAAGTCCAACTCGCGTTCTTCCGTGAAAAACTCAGGCAGATGGAGCGCGACATTCTCTCCAATGCCGGTGAGACCACCGAGCATCTGCGCGAAACGGTCATCGTTCCCGATCCTGCCGATCGCGCCACGATCGAAGAAGAGCATGCGCTCGAACTGCGCACGCGCGACCGGGAGCGCAAGTTGCTCAAGAAAGTGCAGCAGAGCCTGGTGCGCATCGAAGAGGGCGAGTACGGTTACTGTGAAGAAACCGGTGAACCGATCGGCGTCGGCCGGCTCATCGCCAGACCAACCGCGACCTTGTCGCTCGAAGCGCAGCAGCGCCGCGAATTGCGTCAAAAGATGTTCGGTGACTGAAAGCGGACCGGCGGGGCCGCACCGTTCGTCAGTGCCAGATCCCCGCTGATTCCTCGGTCCCCGCATCGACGCGGAACCAGCGGATGCAAGGCCCGTGAGGGCAGACTCGCGGTCCCTGCAGGGCAGTCGCGGGCGGAACCTGCGTGATATTCTGGATCAATCACATCGCATTGATCCAGCATGTTTTTTTCCCTTTTCCGCAAGCGAGGCAAACGTTCGACGCGTAATCTGCTCGACACTGACCCCGCCGTATCGACGCCATCCACATGGATGAAAGTGGATGGAGAAGAGCGCGCGTCCGGTAATGCGGCGGCCCGCGAAGCGGCTCGCCAGACTGCCGCAAAGATCGATCAGATCGAAAACGAGATGATCGCCGATGCGCTCAGCACGATCGGCAAGCCACGCAAGTCGACCGGATCGTCGTCGACTTTAGGCGCGGACGGCGAAGCCGGCCCGACCGATGGATCGGACACGTTTCAGCGCCAGGGCGCCGTGCCGCATGCCCACATCGGCCAGTCGGCCCGAAACGATCAGACGCGGTCCCACGGCGAGTCGCACGATGGTGAAGCGGTCGGCGGCGATCCGTTCGACATGTTGTTCGATTCGACTCGCGGCGGTCAGGATGAGACGCCCGGCGCCTTTGCCGCCTCGCATGACGACAGGGCCTCGTCTTCGCTGTCGAACAATGTCGTGGGAAACGAAAAGCCGCCCGATTTCAATCATATTCCACTCGATACGGTCGCGCTTGAAGGTGGCTCGTTGCCGCGTGCTCCGTTGCCGGCCGGGGAAATATCGGTCACCGTGGGTGGAAGTCTCGCGTCGGGCAACGGCATCTTCTCCGTGAAAGGTGCCCATGACGGCACGCCCTTCGGCGGCCTGGTGGACAGGGTCCCCGACGGTTCGCGTCCGGTCGGCCATGCCGATCCGGATGCGCGATTCAATGACGGTGCCGAAACAGCCGGCGCACCGCTTTCTTTCGATGACCTGGAGTCGTTCGACGATCCGCTTGACTTCAATCCCGAGGTCGCCCACGCGCTCAATGGCAGCGGAATCATCGGAGGCGGCGGCCCGGGTAATCAGGGTATCAACGGCCGCGGCACCATCGGTGCCGGCGAGATCGGCGGCGCGAGCAACCACCTCGACGCCGGCGCCTCTTCATCCACGGTCGACGGCAGGCGGGGCCATGCTGCCGTCTCGGGTCCATCCTCCGGAACGTCTGCTTCGGGGCGCGATGGCGTCGTGGGTCCCGCTGCTGCGCGCGTGCGACCCGGCACGATCGACGATCTCGCGATCGATGTGACCGGCGGTTCGCTGCCGGGGCAGCTCGAAGAAGCCGCTATTCTGTATTCGAACGGTCAGCACGAACCGACCGTCGATGCGCTCAAGCTGGCGGTCGAGGATGGTCGACTCAGCGCGGCCCACAAGACGCTGGCCTGGCAGATGCTGTTCGATCTCTACCGTGTGATGGGCGAGCGTGATTCGTTCGATTCGCTTGCCATCCGTTACGCCAGCGTCACCGAATCGTCGCCGCCGGCGTGGAGCGACGATCTGCGGTATCCGGAACGTCGCGATCCCAATCGGCGCAAGGCAAGTCCCTCGCATGTGATCGCCGCGGGTGATCTCGACGCAAGCATCAGGAAGTATGTCGAGCAACTGACGCGCGCGGCGACGCACAAGCGCGACTGTTCACTCGACTTCACCGAGTTGAACAGTCTCGATGCCGATGCCGCGATCGAGATCATCCGGCTCGTGGACGTGTTCCGCGAACAGCAGCATGCGCTGACATTGCTGGGCCTGGAAAAGCTGTACGCGGTTGCGCGTTCGAACATCGAATCGGGTCGTCGCGATGACGACGAACGCTTCTGGCAACTCGCATTGCTGACCCTGCGTCTGATCGGTGACCAATCGCGCTTCGAAGATCTGAGCATCGAATACTGTGTCACCTACGAAGTGTCGCCGCCGCCCTGGCAGCCGATGCCGTCCTACTTCACGCAGGCCGACGCCGGAGCCAAGCCCCATCCCGTTGTCGCGGCGAACACCGACGAAGCGCCGAAGCCGGTGCTGCCCGACGATCGGGTCGTCTTCTCCGGTGACCTGACCGGCAAGATCCTGTCCGATATCAAGGCATTGCGCCTGGTCGCCCAGAATCACGATCTGATCATGGTCGACTGTCGCAAGCTGCGGCGGGTCGACTTCGTGGCCGCGGGCGAATTGCTCAATGAACTGATGAAACTGCAGGGCGCCGGGCGGACCGTGCAGTTCGTCGAGCCCAACTTCCTCGTCTATGCGCTGATGCTGGTGATGGGAATCCATGACATGGCGCAGATCCGGCGGCGTAAACTGTAGCGTTTCGTCCTACGGGCGGCACCGGATCCGGCGCCGAAGAAAACGCATGGAACAGTTTCACGGCACGACCATCATCTCGGTTCGCCGCGGCAATCAGGTTGCCATCGGCGGCGACGGCCAGGTCACGATGGGCAATATCGTGATCAAGGGCACCGCGCGAAAGATCCGACGTCTCCATCACAACAAGGTGATCGCCGGGTTTGCGGGTGGCACTGCGGACGCGTTCACCCTGTTCGAACACTTCGAGGCGAAGCTCGAGAAGCACTCCGGCCAGATGCTGCGCGCGGCGGTCGAACTCGCCAAGGACTGGCGCACCGATCGCACATTGCGCCGCCTCGAGGCGATGCTGGCCGTTGCAGATGCCGAACACTCGTTGACCATTACCGGCAACGGCGATGTGCTCGAGCCGGAACACGGCCTCATCGCGATCGGCTCGGGTGGGCCATACGCGCAATCGGCGGCGCTCGCGCTGCTTGAAAATACCGACCTGAGCCCCGAGATCATCGTGAGGAAGTCGCTCGCGATTGCCGGTGAGCTTTGCATCTACACCAACCAGAATCATGTCGTCGAAGTGCTTTGACCATGGTCGAAGTCGTTTGATGACCGATTGCTGCGCCCGATCCCAACCGAGGCCCTGATCCCGTGAGCACGATGACACCGCCGGAGATCGTCTCCGAACTCGACAAGCACATTGTCGGCCAGCAGGAAGCCAAGCGTGCTGTCGCGATCGCGTTGCGCAATCGCTGGCGCCGCCAGCAGGTGAGCGAACCCCTGCGCTCGGAAATCACACCCAAGAACATCCTGATGATCGGGCCGACCGGCGTGGGCAAGACCGAGATCGCCCGACGGCTCGCCAGGCTGGCCAACGCGCCATTCATCAAGGTCGAGGCGACCAAGTTCACCGAAGTCGGATATGTGGGGCGCGATGTCGACTCGATCATCCGCGATCTCGCCAAGGCGGCGATCAAACAGGTGCGTGACCAGGAAAAGGTGAAGGTGCGCCAGCGCGCGCTCGACGCCGCCGAGGACCGCGTGCTCGACGTGTTGTTGCCCACTCGCCGCAAGGACGAAGGCGGTGAAGGTTCCTTCGGATTCAACGCGCCGGCAGCCGCGGGTCCGGGCGCCGATTCGTCGACGCGGCAGTTGCTGCGCAAACGTCTGCGCGAAGGCGATCTCGACGACAAGGAAATCGAGATCGAGGTCGCGCAGGCGCTTCCCGCGATGGATCTCATGGGTCCCGCGGGCATGGAAGACATGACCTCGCAGCTGCAGAACCTGTTCGCGAACCTGCCCGGGCGCAAGAAGGCCCGTCGCATGCCGATTCATGAAGCGCTCAAGCTGCTGACCGACGAAGAAGCCGGCAAGCTCGTCAACGAAGACGAAGCCAAGCGTGCGGCTGTCCATTCGATCGAGCAGAACGGCATCGTGTTCATCGACGAGATCGACAAGGTCGCCACGCGTGGCAGTACGCAGGGTGCCGACGTATCGCGCCAGGGCGTGCAACGCGATCTGCTGCCTTTGATCGAAGGCACTTCGGTCAGCACCAAATACGGCACGGTGCGCACCGATCACATCCTATTCATCTGCTCCGGGGCTTTTCATCTCTCCAAGCCGTCGGATCTCGTGCCTGAACTGCAGGGCCGCCTGCCGATCAGGGTCGAACTGAGTTCGCTGTCGGTCGACGATTTCGTGCGCATCCTGTCCGACACCGATGCAAGCCTCACCAAGCAGTACTGTGCGCTGATGCTGACCGAAGGCGTCACGCTCGAGTTCGAACCCGCTGGTGTTCGACGCCTGGCCGAGATCGCGCACTCGGTGAACGAAAGCGTCGAGAACATCGGCGCGCGCCGCCTGCACACGGTCATGGAGCGCCTGCTCGAATCGCTGAGCTTCGAAGCCGGCAACAAGGGTCCCCGGACCGTCCAGATCACCGCCGAATACGTCAACGATCGACTCGCCGGCATCGCCGCCGACGAGGACCTCTCGCAGTTCGTCCTTTGAGGGTCAGGTCTCCCATTTAACCCGGGTCATTAACCGGGGTCAGGTCTCCCATTTAACCCGGGTCAGATCCCATAACTCGGCATGGGATCGCGGCGTGGGGCTCCCATTTCCCCGTTGCGAATGCGCTTGCTGGACGAGAAGCCTCGAATCATTTGCTGTGGGGAAATGAGAGACCTGACCCCGGGCCTTTCGTGTGGGAAATGAGAGACCTGACCCCGGCCTTTTGTCCCGCACAACATGCCGCTCGAGCCGACCAAGGCGCGCGGTGCTGCAGACAATCGCCTGATGGGCCGATATCCCGTGTGTGAGAACTTCCGGCCCATCACGTGGATGTCGTCCGGGTTGCCGCCCATGGACGGGCTTGCGATCAGTGCTCGCACTCGTCTTCGTGCTGGGCACGCTGGGACCCGACGGGTCTCAAGCGCGTTCGATCAGCGATCCGAATGTGCTTGAGGACATCAGCGGCAAGCTCGAGGACGCACTGACCAAAGGCGCGAAAGGCGGACGCACCCAACGCAGCAACTCGCGCGGCGATCTGCGCATCATCAGAAAGTCGCCGCCCCCGCCACCGCCACCCCCGCCGCCGCCGAAGCCACCACCCCCACCGCCGCCACCG
>JBGSTN010000003.1:0-8581 GCA_041736455.1 Burkholderiaceae bacterium
CGCGCCCCTGGTCGGTCAGCATGCGCGCATAGCGGTGGATCGCGAAGGCGGGCGCGCCCAGCAGCAGCGAGCGCTTGAAATGTCGTTCGGCATTGTGATGATCGCCCGCGAACGCGGCCATTTCACCAAGCCAGGCAGCCAGCAGCGGGTCGTCCATGACATCGCGCCCGCCATGCGCGGCAAGCCATTTCTGCAGACGCGGGTAGGCATCGTCCACACCATCGAGCATCTCGAGATCCGCCAGGCAGACGGAAACCCACGGATCATGGCGGATCTGCCCAGCGCGTTCGCAGGCATTGCGCGCGTCGCCGATGCGGCCCTGCACGCGGGCGACACTTGCGCTGAGAAGCCATGCCTGGGCATTGTCGGGAATGCGCTGGCGCACCTCGGCGAGGAGACTCTCTGCCTGGTCGAATCGATGCAGATGCTGCAGCAGATCGGCCTTGACGAGCATGGCCGTCGGATCCTGCCGCAACGCCGGAACGTCGAGCAGACGTTGGGCGCGACCAGCCAGTGCCGGTTCGCCCGTACGCCGCAACGCCTCGAGATAACGTTCGGCATTCGCGAGTGCCACCGCCGGTTGCATCGACGACACGCGACCCGCGGCCGCCTCACGCAACGATACGTCGCGATTCACCGCAGGCAGTCGCTCGATGATCTCGTCGTCGGCCGGCACCGGCTGAGCAAAAGCCGTGCCTATCGGTGACCAGGAGACTTGCGTTCGGGATCGCGGTTTGGGTTGCTGCGCGGGAATGGCCGTCGTGCCCGGCTGTTCCGCTTCTTCGGGGAAGGTCGACACACCGTTCCGATCGACACCGCGGGAATGTCCCTGCTCGCGATCGGGAAGGAATGCAGCAGCAAACAGGATGGCGATTATCGTCGCCGCCACCGTCGCGTTGAATGTCATAGCTTTTCTCCATGGTCTGGTCCGGATGGCGGTCGGTACGCTTCGATCGATCCGACGCACCCGAGGCCGGCTTTTCTCTCCCCCTCTATGAAGCGAGGCCAGATCCGGATGCAATGTCGCCATTCTTTTTCGATTGCTGCATCCGGAAGCATCGCATCGGACTAGTGGGCAGGTACGGTGCGAATCGATGTGTTGGCACACGAGTCGCATCTTCCTTGTCACCACAGCCCGAAGGGGAAACCATGAAGATGAAATCAGGCCTGTCCGTCAGCACGACGGCAGTATTAATCGGCACGGCCTTCACGATGTTCGCGACGACCGGATCCGCATCCAGCCATCGGGAAGCGCCGGCAATCACCGGCACACCCAAGGTCGACGCCACCGATTTCTACATGTTCCGCAGTTACGAGACGGGCCGCGAAGGTTACGTCACGATGATCGCGAACTATCTGCCACTGCAGGATCCCTACGGAGGGCCGAACTATTTCCGCCTCGACGAGACGGCACTCTACGAGATCCATATCGACAACGATGGCGATGCGATCGAGGACCTCAGCTTCCAGTTCGAATTCCGGAACGAAGCGCGCAAGATCGCTCTGCCGATCAATGGTCAGACGGTCGAGATCCCGTTGAGCCAGGCTGGCCCGGTGTCGCAGGTCAATGATCCGAACCTGAACGTGCGCGAGACGTACACCGTCAAGGTCGCCCGCGACGGTCGTCGCAGCCAGGATGTGGCCGCCCTGACCCAGGTGGCCGGCGGCAGTGACGTCTTCGACAAGCCTTCGGACTACATCGGACAGAAGACGTTCGGTGCGGGCAACGGTTACGAGCAGTACGCCTGGCAGCACGCCCACAACGTCAACATGCCGGGTTGCGATGCTGCAGGCAAGGTCTTTGTCGCCCAGCGCAAGGATCCGTTCAAGATCGCATTGGGCCAGATCTTCGATCTGATCAACCTCAACCCGCTCGGACCCACCGAAGACGGCAACGTCGACGATCTCAGCGACAAGAACGTGACGTCGCTGATCCTCGAGATGCCGATCTCGTGTCTCACGAACGGCAGCGAGTCGGTGATCGGTGGCTGGACCACGGCGAGCCTGCGCCAGGGTCGGTTGCTCAACCCGGAACCGGTCGGCATCGGCGACGCGACATGGGACGGCGGCGCCTGGTCCCAGGTTTCGCGCCTGGGCATGCCGCTGGTGAACGAGGTCATCATCGGTCTGGGCGACAAGGACCGCTTCAACGCATCGCAACCGCGCGATGATGCGCAGTTCGCGACCTACGTGACCAATCCGACGCTACCCGCATTGATCCAGACGCTCTTTCCGAGCGCCCCGGCACCGACGAACTTCCCCAGGACGGATCTGGTCGCAGCGTTTCTGACCGGCCTGAAGCTCGCCGATGGCACCGTGGTGAATCAGCCCGCACAGGTCACGGCGGCCGAAATGCTCCGTCTGAACACGGCGATCCCTCCGACCCCGTTCGACAAGCAGAACAATCTGGGCGTGGCGGCCGGTGACCTGGCCGGATTCCCGAACGGGCGCAGGCCTGGCGACGACATCGTCGACGTTTCATTGCGTGTCGCGATGGGTGCACTCTGCACGTTGACTGGTGCAACGGACGCGCTCGGTGTCGGCTGCAAGCCGGCCGATGCGCCGGCCGGCGCGGCACCGATCACCGACGGTGTCGCGACGAACGCCAGCCAGTTCTACGATACCTTCCCGTACCTGGCGTCGCCGTTGCCTGGTTCGGTACTGGCCAACCGATGAGGAATCCGATCATGAAGTCGATTCGTACCGAACGCAGGTCGTCTCTATCGGCCCGCGCAGCAATCGTCGCCTTCTCGCTCGTCGTCGCCGCCTGCGGTGGCGGTGGAGATGACGGGAACGGCGCAGGTCCCGTCGGAAGCGGCGGGACCTCCGGAACCCCTGCACCTGGCGGCAGCCCGGCGTCGGGCAATGACGTGACGATCTCCCTGCCAGGCAATGCGCTCGCGTCGGGGAAGAGTTTCATTGCGTGGATGCAGACGTGGATTCCCGGCAAGGACGACAACAGCGAGGCAGTCCTCTACCAGCGAGCATCGATGCCGCGCGACAACGTGGCGGAACCGACGCGATTGCGCTAGCGCATGTCTCGCAAACGACCCACTGCGGCAA
This sequence comes from Burkholderiaceae bacterium, assembly GCA_041736455.1. Lineage (GTDB taxonomy): Bacteria > Pseudomonadota > Gammaproteobacteria > Burkholderiales > Burkholderiaceae_E > JAUIAI01. Next base: position 3,064 of record JBGSTN010000003.1, read on the forward strand.
GGCTGCGATGTCGGTGTGGGTAGAATGAATCGGCGGTCGTGGTCGTGTCCCCTGCGTTCACGACCCCGACCGCCGTTCATATTCCCAGGAAACTTACCTGCCGACCCGGCAGTCTTCCTTTCCGTTCGACTCGCGAACCCGCCACTGCAGGCAGCGTCATGAGATATTCCGGACCCACGAAGTCGGTCACCGCAATGGCACGATTCTCGCGTGGCAGCGCTTCGGCGGCGGCCGTTCCCCTTGTTGAGATGCAGCCGATCCGATGGCTGTTGATCGCGATGACCATGCTCGCATCGACTTGCGCAGCGGCATTCGATCCTTCCGACCTGAGCGTCGAAGGGTCGGTCAGCATCGTCGCTCAACGCGTCAACAACGCCGGCGCGGCGGACGCGGCGAGTCGTTCGCGTCTCAATTACCGCGGCGACCTCGGTGCGACGCTCGCCGCGGGAAAGGCGGGCGCGGCCACTGGCGAGTTCTTCGCCCACCTTCGTTTCGGGCAGGGCGAAGGTCCGACGACGTTGCGAACCTACACGGGCGCCATCAACAGCCTCGCGTTCGATGCCGGCGATCCGGGCAGCAATACGTTCGCGATACTCGCTGAACTCTACTATCGGCTGCGCACGCCCGACGAGCCCGGCAGTCAATTCAGCCTGGTGGTCGGGAAGATCGATCCTTTCGGCTTCTTCGATCAGAACGAGGTAGCCGACGATGAATCCGATGCGTTCCTGAACAACGTCTTCGTCCACAACCCGCTGCTCGACTCGGGGGGCGATATCGGCGGAGACGACTACGGCTTCACGCCCGGCATCATCGGGTCCTGGGAGCGTCGCGATACGGCGGGCCCATGGCTGGGCCTCTCGATCGGTGTCTTCGGCGCGGGCGAGGCTGCTTCGTTCGACGGTCCGCTGAGCCGTCCACTGTCCATTGCACAACTGTCCTACAGCCCGCGCGACGCGGGCGGCCGGTCGATGGGCAACTGGCGCGTCTACTTGTGGCACAACCCGCAGGTCGATGACATCGATGGTCGATCCGAGAGTCGTTCCGGATGGGGGCTGTCCGCAGACCACCGACTGAGTGAATCTCTGACCGCGTTTGGTCGTTACGGGCACCGGACCCGGGGTTCAGGTTCATTCGACCAGGCGTTGACCGTCGGGTTGGAACTGGACGGCGCACTCTGGTCGAAGGACGGTGACGGCGTCGGTCTCGCCATCGCGCGCCTGAAAGGCAACGATGACGGGCAGATGTCAGCGACCGATGAAACGGTACTGGAAGCCTTCTATCGTCTGTCCAGGAGCAAATCGTTCAGCCTGACCCCACACTGGCAGGTGGTTCGCAATCCAGGTGGTGACGCCGCCGCAGCCAGCGTGCATGTCATCGGATTGCGCGCGACGCTGACCTTCTGATCCGATGCCGATGAGCGACCACTGCAACTCACACCACCACGCGCCGCCGACCGGCGAAGCCCTGAAGTCGTATCGTCGGATCCTCTGGCTGGCATTGTCGATCAATGTCGCGATGTTCGTCGTCGAAGTGATCGGTGGTCTCGAAAGTGGTTCGGTGTCCCTGCTTGCGGATGCAGTCGACTTCTTTGGCGATGCGGCGAACTACGCTTTGTCGCTGCTCGTCGTCGGCCTGGCTCTCGGATGGCGCGCGCGCGCGGCGTTGCTCAAGGGCGGCTGCATGGCCGCTTTCGGTATCTTCGTCATCGGCCGGGCCGTGTGGTCGGCTGCCGCGGGTGTCGTGCCGGAACCGATCACGATGGGCATGATCGGTACGTTGGCGCTGCTGGCCAACGTCGCCGTGGCGGCCATGCTCTATGCCTGGCGAGAAGGCGACGCGAACATGCGTTCGGTCTGGCTGTGCAGTCGCAACGATGCGATCGGCAACCTCGCCGTCATGGCTGCTGCCCTGGGCGTGCTCGGCACCGGCAGCGCGTGGCCCGATCTGGCAGTGGCGCTGGTGATGGGGAGCCTGGCATTGTCATCGGCTCGCGCGGTGATCGGACAAGCCTACGGCGAGTTGCGGCCGACGATCGTCTAGGCGGCGCGATTCCGTCGTCCGGGTCATTCCGGGATGGGCGACAGCGGTCACGCATAATTCGGACAGGCAGCAAGTGTTCCATGGTGCGCCCGCTGCCGATCAAACCTGACTCAGCTTCCGGAGCTTCCTCGATGAGCCTGCCACCTGCGGCTTCCCGTCGCCAACTGCATACGCGTCAGATCGTATGCGATGGTTTCGTGCGCGACGACGGTCTGTGGGATATCGAAGCCCGCATTCTCGACACGAAGTCCTACCGTTACTCGGAGCCGTATCGTGGCCTTCGCGAACCCGGCAGCGACGTTCACGACATGCGTGTGCGACTCACCGTCGACGACGAATTGATCGTGCGCGACATCGCGGTGGCGATGCCCGGTACTCCCTACCCCACGTGCAGCGAGGCGGCATCGAGGTTTCGGCAGGTGATCGGACTGCGCATCGGCAGCGAATGGCGCAGCGAGATCAACAAGCGCCTGGGCGGCACGAGCGGTTGCACCCACGTGCGCGAGTTGCTCTTTCCGATGGCGACCGTCGCGTTTCAGACGATCCGTGGCTGGCCGGAAGATGCGCCGCCAGTCGGACGACCCGGCGTACGCGACACGGTCGGTGCCGATGGCAGCAGGCCGATCTTCATCGACGGCTGTTATGCCTGGGCGGCAGACGGCGAAGTGGTCGCTCATCTGCATCCCGCGTTCTCGACGCGGCCCAATACCGTGCCGCGCTGAGCGGCATCGGCTTTCTGCTTCGCGTGCGAAGGCCGTGACGGCGCGCTATTGGTCCGCTGTGAACGAGTAGCCGTTGCTGCGCAATATGGCTTCCGGGCCCTTGACCGTGATCAGCGCAGCGGCAGGCGCGATCTGTGCACAGGTGTAGCTGATCGATTGTGCGAACTGCAGGAAGGTGATGGGACCGCTCACCACTTCCTGCGAGTCTCCCAGCGACATGCGCTGTGCCTCTGCGCGCGCGAACTCCAGACAGGATTCGGTCGATTCGATCTGGCGAACACCGTTGATCATTGCTTCAGCTTGATGCGTATCCCGTTCGGAAAAATGCCACGTGGCATCGGATGTCGAACCGCCCATGCCGATCAGGTGGGCGAACATGACGAACGAGGTGGCAGGGATCTGGATTGGCATCGGTTCGGTTTCCACGGTTGAGGCGATGCGATTGTTACCGTTTGAAACCGACAAGGGAAGGCCTTCGGCGGCATTTACAACAACTTCTGACGGTCGAAGGAATTGATCGTGTGACTTCCTACTTCCTTTTCATGCCGGAAGTAGCATTAATTCACATTGTTGTCTCATGGAGAGTCGACATGAACATGCCAGCCCCTTCTGCGAAATCCAGTGCGCCTACCGATTTCGCCTCCTTTCTTCGCAGCCTGCAATGCCCTTTCTGCAGCGGCAGCTTCACCTTCAAGGAAGTGCCCGCAAAGCGCGGGCGAAATGGCGTATTGAGTTGTGGTTGCTCGAAATTCCCGGTGCTCGAGGACGTGCCGATCATGATGAAAGGTGCGGTCGGCATCATCTCGCACTGGAACGACGGCGCAATCCACCTCGGCCCGACCGGTCCGCAACTGGTCGAGATGATCGAACGCGGCCAGGCAGACGAAGCGCTGATCGAGTGCCTGCTGTTTCCGCGCTTCTTTCCGTTCCAGTATCGGCTCACGCATGCCGGCCTGTGGCCGACGACGCTGGGGCGCACCGCCGGACTTGCCCTCACGCGGCGCACATTGAAGAGCATCCTGTCGCGACCCGCATCCGACACCGTTGCAGACGATCTGTTCCAGTTCTTCTATTCGCGCCGATCCGGGAACAATCCGTATCTTGCGGAGTATTTCCGGAATCGGTTCGTGATGCCGCGCTATCTGTCGGCGATGACGCTGGTACAGCGATTGCCGTCCAGCACCAAACCGGTGCTGGACATCGCCTGCGGTTATGGGCAGTTCGAGCATTTCATGACGCAACGGATCAATCGGATGCCGGCGGTGGGCATCGACCTGAACTTCTTCCAGGCCTGGGGTGCCAAGCACTGGGTCGCGCCGCAGGCGCAGTTCGCCTGCTGCGATGCGAGCCTTCCCCTTCCCTTCAAGGACGGCACCTTCTCGGCGGCGATGTGCTCGGACGCATTCATGCTGATACCGGACAAGCCGTTGCTGCTTGCCCAGATCGAACGCGTCGCGCCCGGCATGCCATGGATATTCGCACGCTGCGGCAACGTGGACGTCGGTCCGCCCAACCCGCGTCATGGCGGCGAAATGACACCAGATGACTACTGGCGCTTCTTCGGCACTGAACGCACCCGCTACGTCGCCGATTCGAATACGTGGAAGGACTACCTGATGCGGCGTCACCCGTTCGACAGGTCACCTGTGCCGATGCCCGATCTGCGCTGGGAAAAGTACATCACCTACGTTGTCAACCCGGACGGACTGACCGGCGAGCCGGATCCTGGCGGGCGATTGCCGCATGGCGTCGGGAAACTGGCACTCAATCCCGTCATCTCCATCGCGCACGAGGACGCGAAAACGATCGAGACCGAGTTCATGTACAAGACCACCTGGGGCGGTTACGAGGATTCGGACATGATCAGCTATACCGAACGGTGGGGCGAGATCGACCGACAGCAACTTCGCCGTGCGCTTGCCGAACCGGACGGAGACGATGCGCGTCGACTGATCGAGCGATTCGTGCTGATCGGGGTGCCGAAGCAGTACTTGCACGACGACAGCGCCCGGCTCGCTGCCTGAATCGCCGGTTTCGGGGTTTCCACGGTATATAACGGCTGTGCGCGCCCGCCTCGTGGCCAGAGCGCTCGCCGGATCCGTCGGATCGATGACTGCTGCCCGTCAGCCCGCGTGCACGACTATTGCTCGAAAGGCAGTTCGTCAAGCTGTTCCGCTCGACGATTCGCAAGCAGGGCGACGCTTGAAGCGTTGCGCTTTCAACCCCATATACCTGTTTCTGAAACCGCCACCGCAAGGAAACCTCGATGGCCGATGCCCAATTGACCCGGAACGAACCACAATCCCAGCGCGAGGAATCGCTGCGCAAGATCACGTTGTTCGACTACGGACTCCATATCGCCAGCCCGATCGTCTCGATGATGGTGCTGACCCTGATCGCGCTGTTCATCAACTACGTGAAGCGCGACGATTCCCGCGGCACGATCTACGAAAGCCACATGAATTGGATGATCAGCACCTGCTGGTGGACATTGTTGTGGCTGGTCGTGACCGGTGTGATCACGTTACTGTCGTTCACGTTGATGTCTTTCACGATGGTGATACCGGTCATCTGGTATCTCTACAGGATGATCAAGGGATTGCTTCGCGTGATGGATGGTCAACCGATCGGCTGAGTGTATGACTGCGATGCCTACTGACAAGGCACGCCGCCGGCAACTGGGCCAGTGGCTGGCGGCGCCATTGTCACGACTCATCCCGGCGGTGGCGTTGCCGGCCAATATTGGATTGATGTCG
>JBGSTN010000030.1:0-1830 GCA_041736455.1 Burkholderiaceae bacterium
TGCCAGCGCGAACTCGACCCGTTCGCCCGAGCCCGGCACGACTTCGACATTGGCCGCGTACTGACCGACGTTGAACATCTGCTCGAGAATGGCGGCAAGCTGCGCCTCGCCCCAGACGCCGCGTGTCTTGACATTGGTCAGGACCCGTTTCAGGTCGCCGACGTCGCCCGCGAGATGCTGCATTTCTCCCAGTCCGCGCTGCACCTGCTCGAGCCGCTCGGAGACCAGGCGGAACGACTCGCCGAGCTTCAGTTCGAGCGTCGTCTGCAATTGCTCGTCGACGGTGCGCCGCATCGCCTCCAGCCGTTCGCCGTTTTCCGATCGCATCGCGTCCAGCTGGCGATCGACCAGTTCGCGCAGGCGCTCGAACTGGCCACTCAGGGTGTCTACCCGATGCGCCTGCAATTGCGCGGACTGCCCCAGTTGACCATTGAGCGAGCGTGCGAGATCGCGCACCGACGTCGCGATTTCCTGCCGATTGTCACGCGCCGACTCGGACAGCTCGCGGGCGCTTTCGCGATGGTGGCCGATCAGTGCAGCCAGTTGCTGGGCAAGCAGGCGCAAGCCCGGCTCGGGATCCGGCGTGCGCCTGATCAGCAATGCGATGCATAGACCGCAGGCGACGATCAGCAGAATGAGCATGGCGACGAGGAGCCAGGTCTGCAGCACTGGGTCGGCAATCGGCATGGGCAGTTTCCATGAACGGGGCGGCATGGTGGCTACTGGGTGAAAAACCAGTATATCGGATATGGCCGGGATCGGCCCGGCGGATGGATTCGACGGACAGACGGTCGATCGGTGATTTCGTTCACAACGACTTCACCGACGAACGGCGACCATGAGGGTTCGTGCGGTCGCCGATAACGCCGTGCCACCAGAGGAATGACCATGCCAAGATCACGTTCGAACTATTCCATCGGTCCCGTGTTTCTGATCGCCACGACGTTGATCGTCACGGCGATCCTTGCGTGGCTCGCACCAGCCGATGCCGCTGAAGCAACGCCGTCTTCAGGCAAGGGAAACACGACGATCTACCGATGCGTGATGAAGGATGGCTCGATCGCCTATGCCGATCGCCGCTGTGAAGGGGCCAGCACGGTGACCCCGTGGCGGGCGCCTGAAATTCCGAAAGGTCTGCGACGCACGGAAGGTGGCGGCAACAAGGAACGAGACGTCCGGTCGGCCTACCGGGAAGATCCCTATGTCGCCTGCAAGCATGACGGCGGGCAGTTTCTGGTGTCGTCGCGGATCTGCCGGCTCCCGGCCGGGGCAGCGATTTCCGCCGTGACGCAGTAAGGGCACTGGAGGGGGCACAGTCTCCGGCACTGGAGGGCGCATTGCGGCCCTGGAGGGGCGCAGTCCGGCGCTCGAGGTACGCAATCCCGCGGCCACGACATCGTGAATCGCGCCCCGATGGGCGCGCTTCGAATGCGCTGGAACCAGGGCGTCAGTCCGTCTCGAACGCGATATGGGTCTTCATCGCCTGCGCACGGTCGGCGGCGATCAGGAAGGCCTGCTGCGCCTGCTCGATCGGCAGTACGTGAGTGACCAGCGGCTTCACGTCGATCAGCCTTGATTGCATCATGCGCACGGCAGTCGCGAACTCGGCATGAAAGCGGAATGATCCGCGCAGGTCGATCTCCCTGGCAGTGACTTGCAGCATCGGTACTTTCATGTCGCCGCCAAGCCCGAGTTGCATCAGCACACCTCGCGGGCGCAGTGCAAAGATGCCCGCGTGCAAGGCCGACTCGGCGCCGCTCGCCTCGATCTGCGCATGGAAATAGCCCTTGCCCGCTGCGTATTCCTTCAGCGCATCGGGTTCCCGGCCGA
>JBGSTN010000037.1:0-4328 GCA_041736455.1 Burkholderiaceae bacterium
CTTGCCCACATAGCCCTTGCGCTGCAGGTCGGCCGCCACGTTCGTGGCCAGTTCGGTGAAGACGCGCGACAGCTCGACGCGGTCCCGTACCGCGTGCAGGTCGCGTTCGAACGTCGTCTCGCGGCTCATCGAGACGGGCTCGCTGCGGGTCTGCACCGGCCTTTCGTCACGACCGTGCGCGGCTTCGTGAAGCCAATGGCCGATCGCGCGCCCGAAGTGGGCGACGAGTTCGGCCTGGTCACGAGCAGCCAGTTCCCCGATCGTCGCGATGCCCATGTCCAGCAGTTTCGCGCCTGCCTTGGGCCCGATGCCGTTGATGCGTCGCACAGGCAGCGGCCAGATCCGTGCCGGCAGATCCTCGATGGTCAGCAGCGTGGTCCCGTCGGGCTTGTCCAGGTCCGAACACAGCTTGGCGAGAAGCTTGTTCGGTGCAATGCCGACCGAACAGGTCAGACCGGTGGCGGTGTTCACGGCCTGCTTGATGCGGGTGGCGACGGTCAGCGAGTCTTCCGGCAGCGATGTGACGTCGGCATAGACCTCGTCGATCCCGATATCCTGCATCAGCGGACTCACCGAACGGACGGCCTCCTTGAACAGCCGCGAATATCGTCGATACAACTCGAAGTTCACCGGCAGGAGCACACCGTCGGGGGCCAGCTTCGCGGCCTTCATCGTCGGCATGCCCGAATGGACCCCCAGCGCCCGGGCTTCGTAGGTAGCCGTCGTGAGGACTCCCCGACCTGCGTATTCGCGCAGCCTAGAGAACTCGCGCGTCCCGTCGGGCAGCAGTCGCGGGGCATGCCTGCGATGGCCCGCAACGACCATCGCCATCCCTTTGAGTTCCGGGTATCTGGACAGTTCGCACGACGCGAAGAATGCGTCCATGTCGATATGGGCGATGCGCCGTAGGTCGGCCATGATCTTCTTGAACATCGACCGTCGAGGCATTCGACGGATGTCGGTATGGGTGGTGACCGGCTGACTGCCGTGATACGGTATTGAATCGTGTTTCCTCGCGCAGGTCACCGAACTGCATCGGCAAGGCCGGGCATTGGAAATGGTTGGCCGACCTGTGCATGGCTCACTTCATTATCACCGGAAATCACCATGTCCATGGACCCCCAGTTGCGTCAGGCCGCGCTCGAATATCACGAGCTCGGTCAACCGGGCAAGATCGCGATCGCACCCACCAAGACACTGACCAACCAGCGCGACCTGGCGCTGGCCTATTCGCCAGGTGTCGCGGCGGCCTGCGAAGAGATCGTCGCCGACCCCGACAATGCATTCAGGTACACCGCCCGGGGCAATCTCGTCGCCGTCATCACCAATGGCACGGCCGTGCTCGGGTTGGGCAATATCGGGCCTCTCGCGGCGAAACCCGTGATGGAAGGCAAGGCCGTGCTGTTCAAGAAGTTCGCCGGCATCGACGTCTTCGATCTCGAACTCGACGAGAACGACCTCGACAAGCTGGTCGATGTGATCGCTGCGCTGGAACCGACCTTCGGCGGCGTGAATCTCGAGGATATCAAGGCTCCCGACTGCTTCTATGTCGAGCGCAAACTTCGCGAGCGCATGAAGATCCCCGTATTCCACGACGACCAGCACGGCACCGCGATCGTCGTCGGCGCCGCTTTCACCAACGCGCTGATCGTCACCGGCAAGGACATCGGGAGCATCAAGCTGGTCGTGTCGGGCGCGGGGGCCGCCGCGCTGGCCTGCCTCGAGTTGCTCGTCGAGCTGGGTCTTCGAGTCGAGAACATCTGGGTGACCGACATCGAAGGCGTCGTCTATGCAGGCCGCGTCGAACTGATGGACGAAGCAAAGCAGCGTTATGCGCAGGACACGCCGCTGCGTACGCTGGCCGAAGTCATCGAAGGCGCGGATGCCTTCCTGGGACTGTCGGCAGGCGGTGTGCTGAAGCCGGATATGGTTGCGCGAATGGCGCCGAGGCCGCTGATCTTCGCACTGGCGAACCCGAACCCCGAAATCCTGCCTGAAGACGTGCGCTCGGTGCGCGACGACGCGATCATTGCCACCGGCCGCACCGACTATCCGAACCAGGTCAACAACGTCCTGTGCTTTCCGTTCATCTTCCGCGGTGCCCTCGATGTCGGGGCGACCACGATCAACCGAGCGATGGAGATCGCTGCCGTGCAGGCGGTTGCCGACCTTGCTCGCGACGAACAGTCCGAGATCGTGTCTGCCGCCTACGGGGGTGCCGGTTCGGCATTCGGTCCCGAGTACCTGATCCCGCGTCCTTTCGATCCGCGCCTGATCGTCCGTATCGCTCCGGCAGTGGCGCGTGCAGCGATGGCATCGGGTGTCGCTCGTCGGCCCATCACCGACTTCGACGCCTACCACACGCAGCTCGAGCAGTTCGTCTACCACTCGGGCAACTTCATGAAGCCGATATTCGCGTCGGCTCGCAGTGCTCCCGACATGCGCGTCGTCTATGCCGAGGGCGAGGACGAGCGCGTGATGCGCGCCGTGCAGGTGGTGGTCGACGAAAAGATCGCCAGACCGATCATCATCGGGCGCCCCTCGGTCATCGAACTGAACATCGAGCGCTACGGTCTGCGCATGAGGCCGGGACGCGAGTTCGATGTGGTGAATCCGGACCAGGACGACCGGTATCGCGACTACTGGGAGGCCTATCACCGGATGAATGACCGACGTGGTATCACGGAACAGATGGCGCGACTCGACATGCGCCGTCGACTGACGCTCATCGGTGCGATGATGGTTCACCGTGGCGACGCCGACGCGATGGTATGCGGTACCGTGGGCTCCTTCGGTGACCACGTCCAGTTCATCGATCAGGTCATCGGCAAACGGGCTGGCGTATCGATCTATGCCGCCATGAACACGTTGATGCTGCCCGGCCGCCAGATCACCATCGTCGACACCCACGTCAATCTTTCTCCGACCGCCGAGCAGCTTGCAGAGATCACCTTGCTGGCTGCGGAAGAATTGCGCCGCTTCGGAATCCCGCCGCGCGTCGCCTTGCTGTCGCACTCGAACTTCGGTTCATCGCGTCACCCACGCGCGCAGTGCGTTCGCGACGCGCTGGCGATTCTCAATGATCTGGCTCCGGATCTCGAGGTCGATGGCGAAATGCATGGTGACATCGCGTTGAGCAGCGCGTTGCGCAAGCAGTTGATGCCGCGCTCGCGGTTGACGGGGGAGGCCAACCTGCTGGTACTGCCCGATCTGGATTCGGCGAATATCGCCTACAACCTGTTGAAAGTGGCGGCCGGGCAGAACGTGGCGGTGGGTCCGGTCCTGCTGGGCGCGGCCAAGCCGGTGCATGTGCTGACGCCATCGGCGACGGTGCGGCGTATCGTCAACATGACCGCCTGGTCGGTGGTCGATGCGATCGCCTCGCGTTGACACACCGGCACGGCGGGCCGTTCATTGCGGTTTGTGGACCTCCCGTCCGTCCTTCCGGCGGAAAAGGCGGCGCTTCGTCGGCTGTTCATTGACGGCAATGGCGCGAGTCCGTAGTTTGTCCGGATTCAACCCGAGCCAGCGCCTGCTGCAATCGCCATGTCGCTCACTGCCGGTCCGAAGCGGCCCGCCGATTCCCTGATCCGTGATCACATGCACTCTGCCTGCGGCATGGATCGCCCGGCATTGGCCGCACTGCTCGACCAGGGGCGTGAAACCCTTGAGTCGGGTGTCGGACAACTGGTACGCCGGACGCTCGCCGCCCTGGACGAGACCCTGGCGGAACTCGCGGCAAATCATCAGCATCGCCCTTCGCAAAGCGATTTGCCGGTCGCCGCCGATCGCGTTCGCACGAGCCGCGAACTGATCGAAGTGGTGTTCGGCATGACTTTCGCGGCGCTGTTCGAGCATCGTCTCGCCGGCCACACGGGGCCCTTGCCACGGCAGTCGGCCGGCAAGCATGAACTGGCCCTCGTGGATGACGCGTTCATGCGCGACAAGCTCATGGTCGAGAATCTCGTCCAAAGGACACGTGCGCATCTCGACTCCGACGAGGTACTCGGCATGCGCGCCCGTCTTGGCGTACTGGCGGGGCGCGACTGGTTCGACGAGGCGACTTTCCCGGGCTCGCCGGGCTCCGTCTACGAGTCGCTGCAGCTCGCGATCGATCGTGTCGAGATCGATTCGACCGCCAAATCGGCCCTGCTGGGCGTGATCGAACCTCATGTCAGCGCAGGACTGAACGCCGTGTACGTTCAGGTCAACGCCCGGTGGCGCGCAGCCGGCCTGCTGCCTGCGATCAAACCCCGAGTGGCGATCAACCCCGACAGCGGGCGCACGACACGGGACGGTCATTCGCCGTCGTCGACGAAGCCGGCCGA
>JBGSTN010000051.1:0-3608 GCA_041736455.1 Burkholderiaceae bacterium
ACGAGGTCGGCCGCACGCAGCAAGGCAACAACAACGCATTCGGTCAGGACAATCCGGTAAGCTGGTTCGACTGGGCACGGACCGACGCATCGTTGAGTGCCTTCGTCGCCGGCATGATCAGGCTGCGCAAGCGTTATGCACCGTTACGCCACGCGGGATGGTTCGCGGAATCGTCCCCGGGCTCGCCGGTCGATGGCGCACGCGAAGCGGAGCCGCATGTCCGCGAGGAACCGATCGTGCACTGGCTCGACCGGCATGGCCTGCGCCTGACGTCACGTCCGGGCAACGAAGCCGAACGATTCGTGCTCGGTCTGGAGATCATCGGTCCGCCCGACGTGCTGATGCTGTTCAACGGCGAAGCCCGGGAATGTGCCTTTCCGCTGCCCGCAGGGGATTGGCAGATCGTGCTCGACACCGCGTCCGGCACCCCCTTCGACAGCCACGACTCGTCTCGGACCGATGCGGGCAGTGTGCTGCTCGCCCAACGAAGTGTCGTCGTGCTGGAGCGCGGAGGCAGCGCATGATCGACCGCCGCACGAGCGGCATCCTGTTGCACCCCAGTTCGTTGCCCGGTCCGGCCGAGCATGGCGACTTCGGTCCTGCAGCGCGCCGATTCGTCGATTGGCTCGTCGATGCCGGACAACATCTCTGGCAGGTGCTGCCGTTGTCACCGCCAGGTGGCGGCGAATCGCCGTACACGGCGCTTTCCGTGCGTGCCGGCAATCCGTTGCTGGTCTCGCCCGAAGAACTGGTGACACAGGGGCTTCTCGACGCCGAAGTCACCATGAGTGCGATGGCTCAGCGGTCGCCGCTGGCCATCGTCGATTCGTCCGGCGTGCCCTCGCACGCGCCTGCTGCCGGGCCGCGTCGGCTCGATTTCGATCGTGCGCGCCACGTTCGAATGGCGCTGCTCCGGCAGGCAGCGGCCGCTTTCAACGAACCGGCCGACTCCCTGGGGCGTGATCGTTTCGCCGATCTGCGCCGGGAGTTCGACGACTGGCTCGAACGTCATGACAGTTGGGCGAACGACTATTCGCTGTTCATGGCGCTGGCGTCGTCCGGATTGGGAACGCACTGGATCGATTGGCCCGCCGATCTGCGCGAACGTGAGCCGGCGGCGCTGACGCGGGCCCGGTTCGCCCATGCGACCGAATGCGATTTCTGGCTCTTCGTGCAGTGGCAGTTCGACCGGCAATGGACCTCGTTGCACGACTATGCGCGCGCGCGCGATGTCAGTATCGTCGGCGACATGCCCATCTATTGTTCGCTCGACAGCGTCGACGTGTGGCAACACCCGGAATTGTTCCAGCTGGATGACCGGTTGATGCCGCGCCGTGTCGCCGGCGTACCGCCCGACTACTTCAGCGCGACGGGCCAGCTCTGGGGAAATCCGCTCTATGCGTGGGAGGTCCACGCGAGGAACGACTTCGCCTGGTGGCGCGCGCGGATGGCGCGTGCGCTCGAGCATGCCGATATCGTGCGGATCGATCACTTTCGCGGCCTCGCGGCCTACTGGTCGGTTGCGGCCGAAGCGACCGACGCGCGCGACGGCTTCTGGGTACCGGGTCCTGGCGCAAGCCTGTTCGACGCCGTTGCCCGTGATCACATCAATGCGATGCCGATCATCGCGGAAGACCTCGGGGTCATCACCGCCGATGTCACTGCGCTGCGCGACGCGGTCGGGCTGCCCGGCATGGCCGTGCTGCAGTTCGCATTCGGCGACGACGCGGACAATCTCTATCTGCCGCATCGCCTGCGACCGGCGACGGTGCTCTACACGGGCACCCATGACAACGACACTTCGATCGGCTGGTTCGCCGATATCGACGCCGAGCAGCGCGAACGGGTGCAGGTCTACCTCAAGTGCAGCGGACAGGATATTTCCTGGGACTTGATCCACGCGGCCAGCGCATCGGTTGCGCGACTGGCCATCTATCCGATGCAGGACGTGCTGTGCCTGGCCTCGGAAGCCAGGATGAACGTGCCGGGCGTCGCGGGCGGCCAATGGAACTGGCGGTTCGAGTGGCACCAGTTGCAGGATTGGCAGACGCGTCGCCTGCGCGACATATCGACGGCGCATGGCAGGCATCCGCCGCGAATGGGGCAGTGACCCGCTTTCTATGACGAAGCGGCGTTTCCCGTCCGGCCGGGCGGTTGCGTCGATGACGGGAGAGTCGCCGAATCGTCGACCGTCCAGTCGATACATGCCCGGTACGCATGCCAGGTGGCATGGCCGATCAGCGGGGCCGTGACCACGAGCGGAATGAAGCCGAGCAGCAGCGACACGCCGATGATCACGACGATCATTGCCGCCCATGTGTAGAGTGGAAACGGGCTCTGCAACAGGCATCGCGCACTGGCGAAGACCGCCGTCATCGCGTCGGTGCGACGGTCGAGCATCATCGGCGCCGACACGACACCGATGGCGAACACGATGCTCGCGAACACGAAGCCGACCACGATCCAGACGAGCAGGAACTCGAGGTTGTCGATGGAGAAGACCGTCGCCAACAGCCGCTGCAAGGTCGGAAACTCGGTAGTCGAGAAGAGCGCGAAGATGATCAGCGATACCCGCGCCCAGACGATCATCAGGAAGGTCAGCATGATGCCGAAGAAACCGATCGCCCCCATGTTTCGCCGCCAGCATGTCAACGACGCGATCAGATCCAGTTTTTCGCCGCGCTCGATCTGCCGCGAAATCTCGTAGATTCCCGACGCCAGGAATGGCCCGACGAGGAAGAAGCCCGCGATCAGTCCCATCGTCAGCTGCCAACGCGTCGCGTAGATCGCAGAGATCGCGTAGCCCATCAGCACGAACACCAGTCCGTAGAGACTGGCGCGGAATCGGCTCGCGAGCATGTCGTGCCAGCCTCGCCGCAGCCATTCGATCGGTTGTGCTGCGCGGATGCTGCGCACGTCGGGCCGTTGTGGCGGCGCGCTCACGGGCGCCAGGGAAGCGGTGTCGATCATTGTCTCTCCGTCAATTGCCGCGGCGACGTCTGACTGCAGCGCCGTTGTTCTGCAAGCGATACTAAGGCCGGTCGCGATGGAAAGCCAGCAGCGACGGAAAGCCAGCAGCGACGGACGCGCGACTGGATGCCGCACGGGATCGGTCCTCGGGAGGCCGGGATGCAGGCGATAATAACGGGCACCAACCCTCCAATGCCGTCCCGCGGGATCGGCTCCGTATTCGCCACGGCAATGACCAAATCTTCGGACATGACGCGACAGAGAACACAAAGCCTTGATCAGGAAAGGGTCATTGCATGAACTGGAAGATGGCCGAGAACTCGATCTTCGCGATCCTGCTGCGTTCGCCCTGGTGGGCGAGCCTGGGCATCGCCGCCAGCGTGATCGCCTTGGCATCGCTGTTGCTGCCCCCGCAATACGTGGTGTTCGGCTGGACAGCAGCCTTGCCGTTCGTGGTGATCGCGGCGATGGTGTTGTGGCGCCTGTCGCAGGCGCCCACGCGCAAGCAGATCGACCGGACCGTGGCCCGGGTGCGTGCGATGAATCACAAGCAGTTCGCCGCCGAACTGCAGCAAGCGTATCGACGCGCGGGTGGCCAGGTCGATTCGACGTCGGGGGCCGCCGCCGATTTCACGGTG
>JBGSTN010000052.1:0-4782 GCA_041736455.1 Burkholderiaceae bacterium
GATCGTCTTCCGCCTCGTCACCAGGACGCCCGGCATCGGGACCGAGCGTATCGGGCAGTCAGGCGAACGACGCTGCGGCACGGAATGCTGCAGTCGCATCGAAAGACGAGCTGGCGGTCAGGGTTCCAGACAGCCCGGAAGCGATGGATCAGCTCATCGACGCGCTGGAAACGGCCGACCATCCGAGCCAGCCGCCATCGGCTGCCGACGACGACGATGCCCCGATCGATGCCGCCGACGCGGGGCCGACCGAACCCGGCAGCCTGTGGGACCGGATCAGGGAGGGCTTTGCCCTGCCCGAACTCGACGACGATCTCGTCGCCCAGAAAGAAAGGTTCTACCTGTCACAACCCGAGTATCTGAACCGGATGATGACGCGCGCGGGCCGATATCTCTTCCATATCGTCGAAGAGATCGAACGTCGCGACATGCCACTCGAGATCGCGTTGCTGCCCTTCGTCGAAAGCGCCATGAACCCGGTGGCCTTGTCGAGTGCGCAGGCGGCCGGCCTTTGGCAGTTCATTCCGTCGACGGGTCGCGCCTACGACTTGAAGCAGAACTGGTGGGTCGACAATCGACGTGACGTCGTCCAGTCGACGCGAGCCGCGTTGGACTACCTGCAGATGCTGCACGATCTGCACGGGGGGGACTGGTTCCTTGCCCTGGCTTCCTACAACTGGGGCGAAGGTGCCGTCTTGCGAGCCGTCAAGCGCAACAAGGCCGCTGGCAAGCCGACCGATTACCTGAGCCTGAAGATGCCCCGCGAGACACGGCATTATGTGCCCAAGCTGCTCGCGCTCAAGAACATCATCCAGAACGCCGAGGCGCTGGGCGTGGCACTTCCCGAACTCATCGACAAGCCCTACTTCGTCGTGATCGAAAAGACGCGGCCGATCGATCTGACACTGGCCGCCCGATTCGCCGGGCTGACCATCAAGGAATTCGTCGCGCTGAATCCTGCCCACAACCGGCCGGTCATTTCAGCCAGCCGCAACAACCAGATCAAGATTCCGGCAGAGAATCTCGAACGCTTCCTCGCCGCGATCGAGGCCCATGACGCTGCGGGCAAGTCCTTCGTGACCTGGCGACCTTATACGATCGCGAAGAACGAAACCCTGGGCCAGGTTGCCAGACGCGCCGGCGTTTCGGAATCGGAACTCCTGAATGCGAACGGACTGTCGGGCAAGCGCACGATCATCGCCGGCACGCGCATCCTCGTACCCAACGCCAAGGGCGCCGAGGCGCGCCATATCGAAGAGTTCAGCGCGCCGACGATCGTCGAGATCATCGACCACCCGGCGCGCTACCACCGGGTTCGACGCAACGAGTCACTGGTCCAGGTTGCCCGACGCTGGGGTGTATCGACACGCGCATTGCGTACGTGGAACGGCCTGTCATCGGTACGGGTGCGCAATGGCCAGCGCCTCATCGTGCGCCAGGCGAGTCGCCAGACGATACAGACCAGCGCGCAGGGAACGACCCGCATCCTGTCAGCCAGCGCCGAACCCGTGCTCACCTACAAAGCCCCCGGTCAGCACCTGGTACGTCCCGGCGAAAACCTGAGTGTGATCGCGCGTAGGTACAGCGTCGACATCGAAGAGTTGCAGCGCTGGAACGGAATACGCGGCAGCACCGTGCGCGTGGGCCAGCGGCTCACCGTGACCCAGGCCAAGGTGACGCGTGCGGCCGCATCGGACGAGCGCACAGCACCCGAGACGAAACAGATTGCCGCTGTCGGATCGCGAGTCGCCGGTGCCGTGCAGACCCGAGCGAATCAGCAGCGTGATGACGAGTCCGTACGCTACCGTGTGCGGCGTGGCGATACGCTGACCAGCATCGCCGAGCGTCACGGCGTTTCGATCAACGATCTGCAACAATGGAACGGCCTGAGCAACGACATCGTGCAGTTGGGCCAGCAACTCATCGTCAAGCCGCCGGCCCCGGTGCGTCAGAGCAAACGAGGTGGCAAGATGACGATGATTCGTCCCTTCACGGCACCCCTGACGTAAGGCACGGAACCTGACGCGTCGATCGCTTCGAGTGCGGGGAAAGCGACTGCCTGCGAACGGCGTCGATCAGCGTCGCGCGCGAGCCAGGATCACCGAGAACCAGCCTCGCTCGTCTTCGAAGGATTCCTGGATGTCGAATCCGCCCGCGCTCAGAAGATCGGCGATTTGCGCAGGTTCGTACTTGTATGAATTCTCCGTATGGATCGTTTCGTCACGATCGAACCGGCGTGAGCCACCGGGCCATGTCACGGTCAACGGCGTGGTCGCACGCAGATGCATTTCGACGCGGCTTTCGGAGGCATTGAAACGTGCCAGATGGGCCCATTGTTCGAGGCGGAAATCGGTGCCCAGGAGACGGTTTGCGTGCAGCAGCATGTTGCGGTTGAACGCACCGGTGACACCGAGCGCGTCATCGTAGGCAGCCTCGAGAACACCGGCCGGCTTGATTCGATCGATACCGATCAGAATCGATGTCTCGCCGCGAAGACTACGCGGCAGTTGCAGCAGAAAGCGCTGCGCAGCCGGCACGGAGAAGTTGCCGATGCTGGAGCCCGGATAGAAGTAGAGCAGCGGGGCACCGAGCATGTCCACCGGCACCGACCATGGACGCGTGAAATCGCGTACCAGTGCGTGCATCCGGATGGCTTCGTACTCACGGCTCAACGCGCTGACTGCCTTGTCGAGAAATTCGCCGGATATGTCGACGGCGACATAACTCGCGGGTCGCAGATCGCCGAACAGCGACGCGGCTTTGCGACAGTCGCCGGCACCCAGATCGATCATCCAGAGATTCGCCGGGAGGCGCGCGGCAATTTTCCTGCCCGCCGCGCGAAAGATTGCCGCTTCGGTCCGAGTCGGGTAATACTCGGGCAGTTCGCAGATCGCCGTGAAGAGCGTCGAACCCAGACGGTCGTAGAACAGCTTGGGAGGCAATCCCGCCTGGGTTGCGTTCAATTGCTCGAGAATCGCGCGAGCGTCGCCAGCGGACGAATCGCCGTCCGGATTCGATATCTTGGTCATCGGTGAGTTCGGGTCTTTGTCGGTCGGTCGATGATAGCGATGGCCTGCAGATGCCGCCGATAAAGGCCGCGTCCGAGAGGACGGAATCCTGCGCCAATCCGTTTCCGGTCATACTGCGACGTTGAACGATCACGAAGCTGCGCTCCTTTGAACACTCGCGTCCTCGATTCGCCTGCGGCGACCGCGCCACTGCTGCACGCGCAGCAACTGGGCAAGAAATTCGCTGAACGCTGGATCCTGCGCAATGCCGACCTCTCGATTGCAGCCGGCGAATCGGTTGCGCTGCTTGGCGAGTCGGGTGCCGGCAAGTCGACCGTCCTCAACATGATCGCAGGCCTCGAGTCATTCGACGAGGGTTCGATCGCGTTGGCGGGCCGCAGCTTCCATTCACAGCACTTCGATGCGGACGCCACGGCACAACTGCGTCGCGAGCAGATCGGCTTCGTATTCCAGGCGTTTCATCTTCTGCCGCACCTCGATGTCTGGCAGAACGTCGCGTTGCCGCTGCTGCTCAATGGCATGAGCCCTGCCATGGCGCGTGAACGTGCCGTCGACCTGCTCGAACGCATCGGGATGGCGGATCAGGTCGACGCCCGACCCAGCACGCTGTCGGGCGGCGAGCAGCAGCGCGCTTCGCTCGCTCGTGCACTGGTGCATCGACCAGCGCTGCTGCTTGCGGACGAACCCACGGGCAACCTGGATCCGCAGACCGCCAGCCTCGCGCTCGATCTCATGCATCGCGTGATCGCCGAGACGGGCTGCGCGATGCTGATGGTGACCCACTCGGAACAGGCTGCGCGAATCTGTACGCGGCGAGTTCGACTGATCGATGCGCAGTTGCTCACGTTGTCCGACGCACAGTCGCGGTTCCGGGATGGATGAACCGATCGAACGAGCGACCGATTGATCATGCCGTCTTCTGCCCTGTCGACATCGCTGTTCAGGTGGCTCGCGCTGGCGGTCTGGCGCCAGCAACCCGGTGCGCTGCTGGCTGCCGTCGTTGCCGTCGCGCTGGGTGTCGCTCTGGGACTCGGCATCGATCTCGTCAACCGCTCGGCGCTGAGCGAATTCGACAACGCGCTCACGCAGATCAACGGCGAAGCGCAATACCGGCTCGTGGGCGCCGTCGACAGTATTCCGGACGAAACGCTCGCTTCCGTCGAGCGCGATCCACGAGTCGTTGCCGCGAGTCCGATCATCCAGACTCAGGCGATGGCATTGCGTGCCGATGGCTCGACGCTGCGTCTCGACATCATCGGGCTGGACATTTTCCGGGCGGCGGCAGTGGCACCGGCATTGCTGCCGCGCGCGAAGGCCACGCAAGGCAATGCCACGACGATGTCGCTCTTTGCCGATGACGCGATATTCCTGTCGGCGGCCGCAGCGCGCGATCTGCAGGTCGATGCCGGCGAATCCATCACCGTTCGAGTCAATGGACGTGACGAGGTCTTGCAGGTCGCCGGCGATGTGCCGGGCACACAGGCCCGCCTGTCGCTCGGCGTGATGGATCTGGGCACGGCGCAGCAGAAACTCGGCTGGCTCGGCCGACTTTCGCGAATCGATCTGCGCCTTCGCGATGGAGTCAGTCCGGACGCGGTCGTCGCCGAATTGTCTGCCGCGGGTCTGCGCGACATTCCGTTGCAGATCGTGCGACCGGACACCGATTCGCAACGCATGTCGAATCTGTCCCGCGCTTATCGCGTCAACCTGAACGTGCTCGCACTCGTGGCGCTGCTGACCGGCGGCTTCATCG
>JBGSTN010000055.1:0-1607 GCA_041736455.1 Burkholderiaceae bacterium
AACGAATTGAGCACCTTGTCGATCGACGCGATCCGGTTGAAGCAGACCGCCACCACCTGCAACGGGCTGCGTGTCCCGTTGCGATAGCCCGCGGCCAGATCGGTAGCCGAGTCGCGCCAGATGTCGTTTCCCGAGCCCGCACGCCCGCTCAGCGTCGGCACACCCCGGGGAAGATGTCCAGTCGTCATGATTCACTCACATCATGCCCGGCAGCCAGGTCGCCAGGCCTGGCAGCCAGATCAACAGCAACGTAAACGTCAGCATGATCAGCACGTACGGGAAGGCACCGATCATCGCATCGCGGATACTGCCCTGGTCGGGCCGGATACCGTGCACGACGAACAGGTTCATGCCCACCGGCGGCGTGATCAGGCCGACCTCGCACATCAGCACGATGAAGATGCCGAACCAGACCGGATCGACACCGAGTGCAACGACGATAGGGAACGTGATGGGAATCGTCGCGACCATCATCGACAGCACATCCATGAACATGCCCAGCAACAGATAGAACAGGATCAGCACCAGCAGCATCTGCGTCGCGGAAAGGCCGAACGACGTCACCCAAGCGGTCATCGTCTCGGCGATGCCGGTCAGGCTCACGGCCAGGTTGAGGATGAACGCCGCCGTGATGATCAGCAGGATCATCCCACTGGTCTTGGCCGTCTGCACGAAGCAATGAGTAAGCAGTTCCCAGCTGAGCCGGCCGCTGCGCCAGGCGAAGACGAGTGCCGTGAACAGGCCGAGGGCCGCCGACTCGGTCGTCGTCGCGAAGCCGGTATAGAGACTGCCCATCACGACCAGGAACACCGTGGCTGGCGCCAGCAGGTCGCGCAGAAGGCGCACCCGCTCGGCGAGCGGGACGGGCTTCTCGCGAAGATCGGTGCCGGTCAACATCGAGTAGACGGCGACGAACCCCATGAACGCACCCGTCAGCAACAGCCCGGGAAGAATGCCGACGATGAACAGCTTGCCGATCGAGGTGTCGGTGATCGATCCGTAGACGATCATGTTGACCGACGGCGGAATCAGGATGCCGAGCGTGCCACCGGCCGCGATCGAGCCCAGCGACAACGTCATCGGATAACCGCGCGCATGCAGTGACGGCAACGCCACCGTACCGATCGTCGCGGCCGTCGCCACCGACGAACCCGACGTCGCCGCGAAGAGCGCGCTGCAACCGATGTTCGTGTGCAGCAGCCCGCCGGGCAGGCGACCCAGCCAGGCCGCCATGGCCCCGAACATTCGGTCGGCAATGCCCGAGCGCAACAGCAATTCGCCCATCAGCACGAACATCGGCACGGCCGTGAGCAGATTGTCGTTGTGGACCCCCCAGACCACGGGCGCGATCGAGTTCATGAACGGCATGCCATAGGCGAAGACACCACCCACGATGCCTACCGCCGCCATCGCCACCGCAATCGGCAGACCGAGCAGCATCATGCCGAGCATCACGGCGAAACCCGCGATGACCCACGTCACGCTGATCATGACCGCGCCTCACGCATCGGATGGGACATGGGCGACCCCGCGTGCGTCGAGATCCTCGAGCTCCTCCGCCACCTCCTCGTCGGCGGTGCGCGGCCCGTATGCGCGCTCGAGTTCGG
>JBGSTN010000077.1:0-2277 GCA_041736455.1 Burkholderiaceae bacterium
CGAGCCATTCCCGCCCGCTTTGCGGCGATTTCTCATCGCGTTCGCCTGGCTCACCTGGCTCTATCGGCTGGTGATCTTCACCGGGATCGCGATCGCGGTCTATCTGTTCTTCTTCAAGGTGCTCGGGCTGTTCCTGTTCACTGTCGAAATCGTCTGGTTCATCCTGCTCCCGGTCTGGCGTGAAGCAAGCGTGTGGGCGCGTCGCCGTCACGAAACGGGACTGGTTCGCCGTGCGCTGTTGCTCGTGCTTCTGGCGGGTTCGCTCGCCCTGCTGCTGTGGCCGTGGCGTTCCGACGTGAGTGGGCCCGCGTGGCTGCACGCAGCGCAAAGTCAGATCGTCTACAGCCCGTTTCCGGCACGCATCGTTCAGGTTGCCGGCAACGGTCCGATAGCGGCGGGCGAGGTGCTCGCGGAACTCGACTCGCCCGACATCCGCAACCAGGCCGACCGGCTGGGTCAGTTGACCCAGGTACTGCGACGCGAAGCCGATCAATCGGTCGGACGCAGCGATGGCACCGCGCGGCGCAATCTCATCATCGAGCAGCTTGCCCGCGAACTCGCTGCGCTCGAAGGTCAGCGGGAGGAACTCGGTCGCCTGCGCTTGACCGCACCGTTTGCCGGCCTCGTCGTCGATCGCGAGCCGGATTTCCAGCCGGGCATCTGGGTGAGCGCGCGCGAACCGCTGGCCACGTTGATCGACACGTCGCAGTGGGTGATCGATGCGTTGATCACTCAGGACGATGTCGATCGCGTCGCCGCCGGCGCGTCGGTGCGGTTCTATCGTGATCGTGATCCGAGCGCGCCGATGATCGGTGAGGTGATCGGTGTCGATTCGGTACGGATCCAGACGCTGCCGGATCCAGTGTTCGATGCGCAGTTCGGTGGTCCCGTGGCAACGCTTCGATCGGAATCCGGCGCTGTCGTCCCGCGCGATTCGCTTTTCCGCGTTCGCGTGAGGCTAACGGAACAGGCAGAGCGTCCGGCTGCGCGCCGAATCGAACTGGGCTCGGTTCGCATAGCCGGCACTGCGCGCAGCCCGTTGCTGCACTGGTTGACGACTGCGGCGTCGGTGCTCGTTCGCGAGAGTGGTTTCTGACCCTGCTTCTTTTTCGTATCGACATCGGAACCTGTCGTTTGCCCGGCAATTCCGATGTCGATCGACCGCAACGGCGGCGGCAACCGCGGTGCGCCCGCTCACGCAGGCGCGGTGAAGACTCATTTGCGGTACAGACTCACTTGTAATAACCGACTGCGCATACCTGGCTGCCGACCTTGGTCACGAAACTCACCTTCTGCACCGGCGTGTCGGTACCCGGGCGCGGCCACTGGTAGGCGACTTCACTGACCGAACCTTCCTTGGCCGTCTTGTAGAACTTCTCGCCCAACGGTTCGCCTGCCTTGTCCTTCAGGTCCTTCATGCTCTTGCCCACGAGCGAGGGATGCGCCGTGAACATGCCGTCGGGGCCACCGCAGAACGGATAGAGGTCACGGTCCTTGAAACCGCCTTCGCCTTTGGTGAACTTCGCAAGGGCGGCTTTCTCGTCGGCTTTCACGGCCGCGATGGCTTTCTCGAGCATCGCCTTAGCTTCGGCCGAGGTGCCGAAATCGGCTGCCCACGCGTTCACACCGGCGGTTGCGATGAGTGATGCAGCTGCACAGGACCAGAGTAGGTTTTTCATATTAAGGCTCCGTTTTTTATCATAGGTTTCTTGGAAGCCGGGTGGCTTCCTCGATCGGGGTCGACTCGCATGCCATCGATAGCGCATGCCGTTCGAACGGTCGAGGCCGGAGTGTCCGGGCTCGACGCGCATGGTCGTCGGGTTCGCTTACGCCATACTTTCAAGATACCACTCGAATCGAATCGCATGCAATCCGTCCGGTCCCTGCGTCGACGGACCGGATCGCGCTTTCGTTTTGGCCGGCGCCCGGCGCGCCTACTTGGTCACGCGTGGTCGCCACCAGTCCGGAGCCGCCGAGACCACGCGGCCGCTCTCGTGGATTCGATTGGCGAGCTGCAGCGCTTCGGTCCCGGGGGGCGATTCGAAGACCCAGAGCGTGTGGCTGCCGCCGATTGCATGCCGGACCCGCGTGCCGAACGTTTCGGCCAGTGCACCCGACTCGTCCGGATCCATCGGGGTCGACGTCTGCACGATCACGCCACCAGGCAATGCGCCGGCCACCTGACCCGACACGGGATCGACGAACAACGGTGATGTGTTGTCGGCAGCAAGCGACTTCGCCTCGGCGGAGTCGCGATTGACGATCGCGGGCTTGCCG
>JBGSTN010000082.1:0-7232 GCA_041736455.1 Burkholderiaceae bacterium
CATCCTGCTGATGCGCGCCAGCGGCATCGTCCCGATGCGAGCGCCGGCTTCGCCGCCGATCCGTGCGCTCGATGATCCCGATTCGCTGGCGCGCCAGGGGGAGTGGCTCGTGCAGTTGCGCACCATGCCGGCATCGGAAACATGAACAGGACCTTCAAGCTTGTCGCGATCGTTGCGATTCTGATCGGCA
Organism: Burkholderiaceae bacterium; assembly: GCA_041736455.1. GTDB lineage: Bacteria > Pseudomonadota > Gammaproteobacteria > Burkholderiales > Burkholderiaceae_E > JAUIAI01. Next base: position 191 of record JBGSTN010000082.1, read on the forward strand.
TCTGGCAAGCGATCGTGTGGCTGTCCGGCGTGCCGCCGTTCATTCTCCCCGAACCTGCCTCGGTCGTCCTTGCACTGTTCGACAATCATGAACTGATCGCGTTTCATGCCGGCATCACCTCGCTGGAGGTGTCGATCGGTCTGCTGGCGGGCATCGTGACCGGCGCCGCCACGGCCCTGTTGCTGATGCGTTCGTCGCTCGCGCGTGAACTGTTGCTGCCGCTGATGGTGTTCAGCCAGGCGGTGCCGGTGTTTGCGCTGGCGCCTCTGCTGACGCTCTGGTTCGGCTATGGTCTGGGATCGAAGATCGTCATGACCACGCTGATCATCTTCTTCCCGGTCGCGGCAACGTTCTATGACGGCCTGCGAAACACGCCGGCCGATCTGCTCGATCTGGCGGACAACTACCAGGCCAGCGACTTGCGTAAACTGATGCTCGTACGAGTGCCGGCGGCGTTGCCGGCACTTGCATCGGGGCTGCGCCTGGCGGCCGTCTATGCCCCCATCGGTGCCGTGATCGGTGAATGGGTGGGCGCCTCGCAGGGACTGGGTTACCTGATGCTGCTCGCGAACGGGCGTGTCAAGACCGATCTCATGTTTGCCAGTCTTCTGGTGCTCGCGGTGCTGGCCGTCGCACTGCATTTTCTGGTGGACCGGTTTGCCGTCCGGTTGCAGCGCTGGTCGGGACAGTCATCTTGAAGCTTCAATCTTGCAGTCAAGGAGCGTGATCATGGAATTGAGCATAGCAGGCTGGAGTCATACCCCTTTCGGCCGACTCGATCAATCCAGCGTGGAGACGCTGCTGGGCGAGGTGATCGAACCCTGCCTCGAACACGCCGGTGTCGATGCGGCCGACGTCGACGAAGTGTTCGTCGGTCACTTCAATGCCGGCTTCTGCGCACAGGACTTCACTGCCGGCCTGATTCCCATCGTTGCCGGGGGCCTGCGTTTCAAACCGGTGACCCGCGTCGAGAATGCATGCGCAACGGGTTCGGCGGCCGTTCACTGTGCGGCGCGCAGCCTGCTTTCGGGGCGCGCAAAGCGCGTACTCGTCGTGGGCGTCGAACACATGAGCGGTGTGTCCGGCGAGGAGGTCGGCAGGAACCTGCTCAAGGCATCATACCTGCGAGAGGAAGCGGCGATCACCGGTGGCTTCGCCGGCGTGTTCGCGAAGATTGCCCAGGAATATTCGAGACGCTACAGCGATCCTTCCGAGGCTCTGGCGCATATCGCGGCCAAGAACCATCACAACGGCGCCGGCAATCCGTTCGCGCAGATCCGCAAGGACCTCGGTGTCGAGTTCTGTCGCACGGTCAGCGACCGCAACCCGATCGTGGCCGGTTCGCTGCGCCGGACCGATTGCTCGCCGGTATCCGATGGCGCTGCGGCATTGCTGCTGACCAGCGAGCCGGCCGATGCGCGTCGCAGCAATGTCAGGATGAGCGGACTGGGGCACGCGCAGGACGCGATGCCGATGAGTCGTCGCGACATTCTCGCGTTCGAGGGCTGCACGGTGGCATGGCATCGCGCCCTCGAGGAAGCCGGCGTCACGCTGGGCGACCTGTCGTTCATCGAAACGCACGACTGTTTCACGATTGCCGAACTCCTCGAGTACGAGGCGATGGGCCTGGCCGCAGCGGGGCAGGGCGGAAGGCTTGCACTCGATGGCGCAACGGCGATCGATGGCCGACTGCCGGTCAACCCCTCCGGGGGTCTCAAGTCGAAAGGACACCCGATCGGTGCGACCGGAGTGTCGATGCACGTGATGTCCGCGATGCAGCTGGCTGGCGTCGCACCCGAGGCGATTCAGATCCGTGACGCGAAGCGCGCGGGGATCTTCAACATGGGCGGCGCGGCGGTCGCCAACTACGCCTCGATTCTCAGCGCCGTTCATTGAGATACGAGGCCGCCGCCCGCGTGTGTCTGCTGCGCGGGTGGCGGCTGTTCTGCAACCGCGATTGTTCACTGGTGTTCGTCGCATTCGCCGCGTGACCCACAGGCAGTGAAACGCGTCGATCGAATCAGGGCAGCACCATACTCGGCGACGTGGAGCACGGCGACGCGAAGTACCCAACGTGATCCGGGCCTCCGTCCGGTCGCCCGTTTCCGCCGCTCGCGCAAGCGTGTCGCGCCGATTTGGCGGCGCAATACCGCGCTTATCGGCTCGATGCGGCGTTCATCGCCGCACCCTTACCGTTCGCACTGCAGGCGCTTCAGCGCTAACACGACTCACGTCTAAAGTTCGCCCACTTTCTCACAAAACGGCACAGGTTGCTGCTTCGATTTCCGCGGAGCGGCGACACGAACAGATGCCACTACACACACGGGTGAACGCATGTCCAACTTTGCAACTAGCCCAGCCAAGCGAGAATTCACCCCCAGCGGGGTTCGGCTGCAGAGCGCAAAAAGCGCCAAGGCCTGGTCGGCGATGAGCATCCTTGCTTTGTCCCTTGCCGCTTGCGGTGGAACAGGCGAAGGGTTTGGCGACACGGCGCCCGAAGGTAGTCCGTCGACGTACGCAGCGCTCGACAGCGCCGTGGGCACGACCGGATCGATCGATAGCAGCAGTGGTGACGTCGTCGGCGGAGACGATTCGATTCAGCCGATGTCGACCGCCGCACCGATCACGAATCCGAGCCCGTCGACGGGCGCTGGCAACGCCAGCAGCCTCGGTGGAAGCGCCACTGTCGGCATCGCCCAGGCTGGTGAAGGCGCGCAGTCCGATGACGCTACGCAATCCAGGGATGGTGTCGACATGTCGCCGTCGTTGACCGTTGCGTCGTGCACCGCGGCGACGCCACCCGGCGCGATCGAGACCACGGTCGTGACGCCGGAGAGTCCCGTTTCTGTCTCGAAGCATTTCATGGGCATGCATATCGGGTTGCACGTGCCGAGCTGGAAAGCGGGTGCGTTCTCGGCAATCCCGGCACCGACGTATCGATACGGTTATACGCGCACTCTCAAGGTCGAAGTCGACGGACAGGAAGAGCGTGGCTTCTGGCTGAACATCGAGACGTCACCCGGGACCTACGACTGGCGCTACATGGACAAGTGGATGGCGGCCAACGAAGGCCATCCGGTCATCTGGTTGATAGCCGGAATGCCGTCGTTCTATGCGAAGTATCCTGGCGAACAGACGCGTTGGCCATCTTGGCCGGGATCGGCCAGTCCGCCCAGCAATGACGGTCACCAGGCGCTCAAGCGATATGCTCAGGCCGTGAAGGCCCGATACGGAAACCAGATTGCCGCGTTCGAAGTCTGGAATGAACCGACGTTGCCCTGGACCGGTTTCGCAACCGACTACGATGGACGTTGGTCGCCGTCGTGGGGCCAGACGAATGCTCCTTGGAATCCGGCACCTTTCTTCAGCGGTTCGGCGAGCGATCTGGCCAATATCGCGTTCACGTTGAACCAGGCGCAACTCGGGGTTCCGGTGCTCGGCGCCGCGTTCGTCGATCAGTGGGGAACCTACGCCCACTCGGTCACGCGTTTCCTGAATGCACCGATCACGTTGCCGGGTGGATACGGCACCGGCAAGGACCATATCCAGGGCCTGTCGATGCACTACTACGACTATTCCTACTCGCCCAGCGACATCATTCAGGTGATCGATGGATATCGCGAGAAGCTGCGCCTGGCCGGTGTCGGCAATCTGCCGATCTGGGGTTCGGAAACGGGTGCGGAAAGTGGCGGTCGTTTCGTGGCCTGGGACAGTCGCGCGCCGCTTAACGTACAGCGTTGGGTACTGCTTGGCGCCGCGAAAGGTCTCGAGTCCCTCGTGCTCTACGGTCATGTGTCGGAAGATGATCTGACCCAGAACCTGGGCAATCCGATCGACAATCCAGCAGTCGTGCAAAGCCTGCGCGAGGCGGCCGAGATCATGGGCAGTACGATCTGCAATGCAGCCGTATTGACCGACAAGCGGGTCTGGGTCACGACTGCCGACGGCAAGGTGTTCCTCAAGTAGCAGACATCGTCACCTTCGGATCCTGCTGGTCGATCCGCAACGAAAGGCAGCGCAATAGCAAAGGGGGCCCGTGTCAACACGGGCCCCTTTCGCATCGAGTCATGGCTCACCGATTCGACTGTCGCTGCAACGGCAACAGCGGCTGCCGCAATCCCGATCACTGCTATGCCTGACTACCGCAATATCCGGCCACGACCGCACCGGCTATTGCAACATCAACCCCCGCAACGCAGACCGAACTGATAGAACGCGTTGTAGTCGGCCTGGCCCGTGATACCTGTGGCCGGCTTGTTGTTCGGGCAGGACGCGGTCGCAGTCGCAGCTTCGGTGCCGATCACCGGCGCGCTGACCGGCGTTCCGATCACGGCGCCACCGGCGGTCAATTGGCGGCAACTCGCTTCGATTCGGCCGACGAACCGACCGTTGGCCGATGCAGCGCCCGAGAATCCTGCGATCGCATGGTCGGAAGGACAATTGATATCGAAGACACCGCCGTTCGGCAAGGCCGGATCGACATACTCGTCACCGGAGGTCGCGCGTTCACTCGATGCGCCGTTCCACAGACCTGTCGTACGGTCGATCGGCGTGCAGATCGGACCCAGACGATAGACGCGATCGTAGGCGCGGCCATGAAGACCCGTCAGCACTTCGTTCGCCGCACAGCCGAGGTCCCGGCGCAATCCTTCCGTACCACCGACGCGGACCGTTTCAGTGCCGATCGCGGGAGACGCCGGCAGAACGCCCGTGTACTTGTTCATGCGCACGATATGGCTGATCGAGGGCACCCCGTTGCGATCGAGCAGGAACAGGTGATAGAAGCCCGGGGGCGTATCGCCGGGTTCGCGCGGCAGGCTGACTGTCAGCGTGTTTCCCGAGCGCGTGAAATTCAGCGGAACATAGCGCTGATTCTGGTCGTATGAATGTGTTGCCGCGCCCGTCTTGACGAAGGCGATGCTCCCGATATCCGCTGCGTTCGTCGACACGACCGAGAAGGTATCCGAAGGATTCACCACGGTGGGCGCCTGGTCGATGACGGGACGAGTCGCCAGTGATCCATCTGCGCGGAAAAGATAAGGCGGGTACCAGATCTCGGCATTCATGTTGGTGACGGGGCCGGGCAGTCCGCCGCCGCCGATCAGCACGGTGGCATCCGGCAACAGCAACGTCACGGAATGATAGAGACGGGCGTATTGCGACGAGGGACCGATGGTCCAGCGATTCGTGTCCGGGTTGTAGATCTCGATGTGCTTCGCGGGCACACCAAGCGGAGCGCCGGAGATGCTGGTGTCGCTCGTGCCGCCATTGCCGACCATCACCTGGCCATTGGGCAGCACGGTTGCCATGCCCCACAAACGTTGCGAACTCATCGGCGGTACGACCGTATACGATGGCGCTGCGCCCGTGATGTCGACGCTCATCATGTTCGGGTTGCCGCCGCCGCCTATCAACACCTTGCCCGGTCGATACATCACGGCCACCGACCCGTTGTTCAGTTCCAGTTGCGGTACATGACCGGTGTCGTGACGGGTGCCCGTTCCGCGGGGATCCAGGCGATAGGTGTAGTTGTGAGCAAAGCCGATGATGTCGCCGCTGCTCGTGGAGAAGTTTCGCGGGTAGTACCACGGAAGATCATCGACCCGGAAGCCGGTTACCTGGCGATAGGTACTGCCGTCTTCGGACGCGATTTCCGTGTGCAGCGCGGGAATGTTGTTGTTCACGTCTTCGGCACCGCCCTGGATGAATACCTCACCCCAGGGCAGCATAGTGAGCGTGCCGTACCAACGTGGTTCGTTCATCTGCCCGCGTTTGGTGATCTCGTTGGTCTTGTCGTTGAAGACATTCGCATCGGAGTTGCCACGATTGGTCTGATTGCCGACGTTGCCCGGTCCGCTGTTGATCCGGTGGTCGCCACCGGTGATCAGCATTTCCCCGTTCGTCAGCAGCATCTGGTTCGAACAGAACAGATCCGTCGATACCTTGCTGGTCAGGACGAGGTGGGCATCCGCACCGATGCCCAGCTTCGGATCCCAGATGTCATAGATCATCTCGTTCGCGAAGTCCGGATCGCGACCATACGAGAGCAGACGTCCGTCAGTGGTGATTGCCACATGCAGTGGCACCAACGACCATTGCGCGGTCTCGCCCATCGAGCCGATCACAGGATCGCCGTGGGCGGGATAGATCGAACCCGGTTGAACGGGCACCGGCGAGGGCGAAGGAGTGGGGGACGGCGCGGGTGTCGGCGACGCAGTGGTGTCCGGCAGACTGCCGGGCAATCCACCTACAGGCAGTTGCTGTCCGGTGCCGGGTGCGGGCGAAGCAGATGGGGCGCTGCCGGTTTCCTTGCCGCTGGATCCGCCACCACAGGCGGCCAGGAAACTGAGGGTGATCGCGAGTGCACTGGCACGCGCGGAATGATTCTGACTCGAGAACATGTCGGTTCGACCTTGGGTTGCAGTAACGATTCTCCTGCCAAGATCATGATCGACACGGCCGCGACTTCACACGACCGAAGTCACAGATAGCGTAAGAAATGCCGGCAGCAACTCTCGCTGCTGCCGGACCAGGACGGCGTTGTCGCCAAGTGGGATGCCCGGCGGAGCATCAGCCGCCGCAGCGCAAGCCGACCGAGAAATATCCGTCGTAGTTGGCCTTGCCGGTCAGTCCGATCGCGGCCTTGCCATTCGGACAACTCTGCGACACGGTCGCCACGGCGGTTCCGACCGCCGGTCCGGTGACCGATGCGCCGCCGACCTGACCAGGGCCCGAAAGCGCCTGGCAGACCAACTCGAGACGTCCGACCCAACGACCAGTGGGATCGACGGCCGCGGCAAAACCCGACACCGCCTGGTTGGTCGGGCAAAGCGCCCGGAAATTGCTTTGTGGAGGGTCCGCCGGATAGTCGAACAGGTCACCTTCGACGGGCCGATCGACGATCCGGTTCGTCCAGGCGCCGTTGGCAGCGACTCCGGCGCAGATCGGGCCGATCCTGCGCAGCTTGTCGATAGCCAGGCCGTGCGCACCCACCAGGACTTCAGCGGGACCACAGGCCAGTTCGCGCGGGAGTCCCTCGGCG
>JBGSTN010000170.1:0-4327 GCA_041736455.1 Burkholderiaceae bacterium
GTGGCGGAACCTCGTCACCGAAGGGACGGCCAAGGTCGCCGAGACGCTGGAAGAGTTCCGCGCCCGCTATCGCTACAACCTGATGGACGAACACCTGCGCCGCTTCAATCATCGGGTGCCGCAGATCTGGCAATGGGACGACCACGAGGTTACCAACAACTGGTCCGACAGCCTCGATCTCTCGAACAACCACGGCTATACGGAGAAGCGCGTTGCCATGTTGACCGCCCGCGGCGCGCAGGCCTTTCGCGACTATGCGCCGATGCGCATGCTGGGCGACGTCGAGCGAGACCGCATCTATCGCCACCTGCCCCAGGGACCGCTGCTCGACATCTACATGATCGACATGCGCAGCTATCGCGGCGCGAATTCGACGAACCTGCAATCGACGTACGACGCGGCGTCGCATCTTCTCGGCCCGGCGCAGGTCGACTGGATCAAGCGGCAACTCAAGCGTTCGAGCGCAACCTGGAAGGTGATCGGGGCCGGCAAGCCGATCGGACTCTGGATCCGTGACGGCAGGGACGCGAGCGGCACCCCCCTGTGGGAAGCCGTCGCCAATGGTGATCCGGGCGGGCCATTGGGACGCGAAGCCGAGATCGCCGATCTGCTGGCCTTCATCCACCGCGAAGGCATTCGCAACGTGGTCTGGTTGACTGCGGAAGTCCACTATTGCGCCGCCCATCACTATGACCCGCGCCGCGCAGCATTCCGTGAATTCGAGCCCTTCTGGGAATTCGTGGCCGGCCCGCTGCATGCCGGCGGGTTTCGCCGTACGCCGACGGATGAGACCTTCGGTCCGCAAGTCGTCTTCTCCAAGGCGCCCACGGTCCAGGATGAACCACCCAGCGACACGAATCAGTTCTTCGGACAGGTCGATATCGACGGGACCAGCCGCGAGATGACGGTTTCACTGATCGATCGCGGCGGCGGGACGGTCTACGAGAAGCGACTGACGCCGGCTTGACGCGCGAATCGGGCTTGCCCGTACGAACCAATCCCGCCAAACTGATGCGCAGGAACAGGCGGACGACCTGACGAAGCGGCGGGACGCCCGATCCATCCGCACGACGCCAGGTGCCTCGGCACGACGCCACACGACAAAACCGGAGACAACCTTGAAAATTGCCGCGATCGACACGCTGGCCTGCAGCGCGGGCTGGCGCAACTATCACTTCGTGAAGCTCACCACCGACACGGGCATCGTCGGCTGGAGCGAATTCAGCGAGGGCTTCGGCTCGCCGGGCGTGTCCAATGTCATCGAAGCGATGGCGCCGCACCTGATCGGGATGTCCGTCGATGCCCACGAGAAAGCCTTCGCGCTGATGATCGCGAAATCACGAACCGCCATGGGCGGTGTCGTGGGCCAGGGCCTGGGGGCGATCGAGAATGCGCTGCTCGACGCCAAGGCCAAGGGGCTCGGTGTGCCGGCCTACTCGCTGCTGGGTGGCAAGGTACGTGACCGGATCCGGGTCTACTGGTCGCATTGCGTCACCTGGCGCGTCATGCACCCGGATCATTACCCGCCGCGCATCGTCACGCTGGACGACGTGAAGGCGCTGGGCGCCGAGGTTCGCGAGAAGGGATTCGGCGCACTGAAGACCAATATCTTCGATTTCTCGAACGGCCCGGCCAGGAACTGGCGACCCGGCTTCGGCGTGCCGTTCGCGCCCGACCTGAACATAGAACGCGACATGCTGCACGATCTGCGTGCCAACCTCGAAGCACTGCGCGACGGGGCCGGTCCGAAGATGGACATTCTGCTCGATCTCAACTTCAACGGCCGCACCGAAGGCATGCTGCAGATCCTGCGTACGATCGCCGGCCTCGACATCCTGTGGGTCGAGATCGATACCTACAATGCCAAGGCGATGCGTTATCTGCGCGAGCACAGCCATCATCCGATCAGCGGTTGCGAGACACTGATCGGCCTGCGCGAGTTCATCCCCTACTTCGAAGCGCAGGCGATGGACGTGCCGATCATCGACGCCGTCTGGAATGGCGCCTGGCAGTCGATGAAGATCGCCGCGATGGCCGAGGCCTACGAAATGAGCATCGCCCCACACAACTTCTACGGGCACCTGAGCACGATGATGAACGTGCATTTCGCCGCGGCAGTGCCGAATCTGCGGATCATGGAAACCGACATCGACAGGATCGCGCACGACGACGAACTGTTCACCTATGTGCCGGAGATCTCCGATGGTCATGTGCTGGTCCCCGACACGCCGGGCTGGGGTACCGAACCCGACGAAGAAGCGTTGCGACGTCATCCGCCCGATCTGTCGAGACGGCTCACCGCCTGAACGAAGGCAGAAACGACCATCTTTCGGTGATTGAGCGCGTCCACGAATGAACGAATCGCCTCGACGTTGAAACCGTTCGGTTTTGGCACGGTATTCCGACGATCCGTCTGCGCATAACCGCGCATCATCGATCGGCAAGTTCACATTTGTTTTCGCAAACGCGGTCCGACGGACCGCTTGGCGGAGCTTCGCGCGCTTTTCCCTGCGCCAACCGATTCGGAGACCAGACGAACATGTCCTTCAAGCCTTTCCTCGCTACCAGCCTGCTCTTTCTCGCCGCCGTCAGCCCCGTGCAAGCGGCCGACATTTCCCCCGAGATCCAGAAACGGATCGATGCGCTCAGTGCCACCTGGGCGACCAGCCCGGTGCTGGTGAGCGCGATCAAGGCACAGAACGCCAAGAACACTCCGTTGGCGGACATCCAGGCGCTGGACAAGAAGTGGATGGCGACACCCGGCATGGCGCCCTTCATGGCGCCGATCCTCGAAAACCCGGCCGTCGATGAATTGCTGCGCCTCGAGAAGGCGACCGGCCACGTGCTCGAATCCTTCGTCATGGACAACCAGGGAGCTCTGGTCGCCGCGACCAACAAGACATCGGACTACTGGCAAGGTGACGAAGCCAAGTTCACCGAAGCCTTCAAGGGCGGTCAGGGCGCCACGCACATCGGCAAGGTCGAGTTCGACAAGAGCGCGCAGTCGTATCTGATGCAGGTATCGGTTCCCGTGATGGTCGACGGCAAGGCCATCGGGGCGATCTTCGTGGGTCTCGACGCAGGCGACGGCCGCTGACGTTCGCACGATCCTCACTTCCAAAGACGTCCGGATGGCAATCGCATGAACCTACTCGGCAATATGAGTCTTCGCACCCGACTCGCGCTTCCACTCATCGTTCTGGTTGCCGGCATCATCGCGACGATCGGCTTCACCATCCACGGCCAGACTCGACTGGCCGATCGAACGCTCGGCCTTTCCGAAGAAGAGCTGCCCGACATCGCGCAACTCTCGGAGGTGATCGGCGAGATGAACGAAGCTTTTCTCGCCGAGCGCTCCAGCCTGATGATGGACGTGCAGTCGCCGGAATATGCCCGCCTGCCCGATCAGCATCGTCTGGCGCTGGAAACGGCTGCGACCGGCCTGGCAAAGCTTCCCGCGAACGCTCCAACGGGTGGCGACAAGTCGATGGCCCAGATCAGGGAGGCGTTCGCGCAGTGGGCGGACACCAGCCGCAAGGTGCTGGAGATCCGCAGCAAGGATACGCGGTCGTCGCGTCTGATGGCTGTCGATCTGAGCGAGGGCGAATCGCGCAAACAGTTCAACGACTTCAATGTCGTCATCGGGAAACTGACCGACAGCCAACTGAAGACGGCATCGTCGAACGTCCGTGAAAGCCTGGCGGACAGCCGGATGAACCTCACGATGGTGACCATCCTCGGCTCGATCATCACGCTGTTCGGCGCATTCGTGGCGTGGTTGCTGCCTGCCGCCGTTTCCCGGCGGTTGAACAACATCCAGCAGCGCGTCGACGCCATCGCCAACGGCGACGGGGACCTGACCCGCCGGCTGGACATCCCGGGAAGCGATGAAATCTCGCGCATCGGCAAGTCGTTCGACCAGTTCTCGGCGAGTCTGCACGATACGATCTCGCAGGCCAAGCGTGCGGCCCAGTCGGTAGCGGCATCGTCACGCGAGATCTCGGGCGGCAATCAGAGCATGGCCGATCGTACCGAAAACGTGGCTGCCAATGTGCTGCAGGCATCGAGCAGGCTCGCCCAGGTCTCGGAACTGATCACGGGCAGTTCGGACAACGCATTGCAGGCGCGCGAATCGGCCTTCGCCACTCGCGACCTGGCCCGCGCGGGCGGTGATGTGATCCGACGCGCCGTGACGGCGATGTCGGAGATCAGCGAGTCCAGTCAGCGCATCGGCGACATCATCGGTGTCGTGGACAGCATCGCGTTCCAGACGAACATCCTGGCGCTCAATGCGGCGGTCGAGGCCGCCCGTGCCGGCGAGCAGGGT
>JBGSTN010000313.1:0-2565 GCA_041736455.1 Burkholderiaceae bacterium
GCCGGCGGCGAGGCCAATATCTGCTGGCCGCCGTGCGATTGCTGATTGCCGACCTGACGAGCGTGCTGGCGCAATGGCAGCCCGACAGCAGTCATGTGCAGCGAGTCGTTGCGTCCGGTGATGCCGGCATCGCAGGCATCCTGACGTCTTTCGGGCGCCTCGGATACGGGGAACTCGCCGGTGAGCGAATCAACATTCCGTTGTCGCAGAACTCGCAGGAAGACGAACAGTCCTGTTTCAGCGACAACACCCACCGCGACATCCTGCTCAATGCACAGGCTATCCGCGATGCGTTTCGTGGCCGTTACAGGCGAATCGATGGCGAGGAACTCGCGGGGCCCGGTATCGACGCACTGTTGCATTCGCGCGGCCATGCGGCGCTCGCCGATCGATTGGCGGCACGACTCGACGAAACGGTCGCTGCCGCCGCGCAAATCGACCGGCGCGCGAGAGAGGGTGAACCGTTCGACCGGCAGATCGAGACAGGCGGCATCGATGATCCGGTGATCAACGCCGTGATTTCCGCCCTGGTCGCGCAGACCGAAACCATCGAAGAGGCGTTGGCGACGCTGGGTCCTCCGCCCAGCGGCAACTGGCTCGGTGCGATTCAAGGGTTTCGTTGATGAAAGTGCAGACGACGTGTGCACCGGTGTGAGTCACGTTTCCCCGCACGGCCTCGGTTCGGTTTTCATGGCGCTCCTGGCGCTGATCATGTCGGGGGGCTGCTCGGATCGATCGCGAGTCGATCCGCAGGTCGTCGCTGCCGGTGGAGCGACCACCGTCGCCCGCGCGGATCCGCAGGCGTTCAGTCAACCCGCCGCCAATACCGGGTTCGCCGAACGCGGCCGATTCGAGGCCGGCAATCATCTGTTTCGCACCCCCCGTTCGCCCGACAAGGGGACGGGCCCGCTACTGAACGTGGCGACCTGCCAGGGCTGTCATGTCCTGGATGGAAGAGGCGGTGCCGCTCACCGGTCGGTGCAGGCGAACGGCGAATCGGAATTGCCGGATGGCATGCTGGTGCGTCTCGGGATTCCTGCGCAGGATGGTCGCGAGGCCTCGCTGGCTGACCCGGTGTATGGCAACCAGTTCCAGCACCGCTCCGCATTCGATCTGGCTCAGGTGCCTGTTGAAGGGCTGGTATCGGTAACTCATGAGCGGATCTCCGGCGCCTATCCCGACGGGAAATCGTTCGATCTCCTGCGGCCCGTGCTGCGCATCCACGGATTGGGCTACGGGCCTTTCGCCGGCGGAATCCAATGGTCGCCTCGTGTCGCACCGCCGGTCTTCGGTTCGGGGTTGCTCGAAGCGATCGCGGCCTCCGATATCGAGGCGCTTGCTGATCCTGACGATACGAATGGTGATGGCATATCGGGCCGGCCGAATCGAGTGCTCGATCCGACGAATGATCGACCCCGCATCGGGCGTTTCGGCCTGAAGGCGGGCGCCGCTTCGGTGCTCGATCAAGTGGTCGCGGCCTATCGCAACGACATGGGATTGACCAGCCGTTTTGCACCGGTCGAGACGTGTACGCCCGCGCAGGCAGGTTGTCTGGAGGCGGCCGCGCGAACCTCCCGCAGTCTTGCGCGGCGTTCGCAATCGTTCGACCTGACCGATAGCGATCTCGCGAGCATGGAGCAATACGTGCGTTTGCTGGCCGTGCCCGCGCGCCGTGGTTGGGATCCGGCCACCGGGCGCTGGCAACCGGAAGTCATGCGTGGGGAGCAACTGTTCAAGGAAATCGGTTGTGCGAGCTGCCATCATCCGCACCATGTGACGGGGACGTTGCCGGAGAGTGTGCTGGCGAACGCCGATGCCTTGAATCTCGCCCGAAAGCATGCCGGCGACGTCGCGGCGCTATCCAACCAGCAGATCCGGCCCTATACCGATCTGTTGCTCCACGACATGGGCGGTCGATGCGAGGTGACGCCCGTACAGCCCGGTTCATCGGGATCCTGTGGGCCCGATTCATCTTGCGAATGGGTGCAACGCTGCTCCGGGCTCGCCGATGGCTACCATGAAGGCCTGGCCAACGGACGCGAGTGGCGCACGCCGCCGTTGTGGGGAGTCGGACTTGCGCAGGTCGTCAATCCGTCGGCGGGGTTTCTTCACGATGGGCGGGCACGGACGCTCGAAGAGGCGATCCTGTGGCATGGGCAGAGTCCCGAAAGCGAGGCGGCCGCCGTGTACCGTCGCTTCATCCATCTGGCCGACCAGGAACGCGCCGCGTTGCTGGCCTTCGTCGAGTCGCTCTGATGACTGAATCCCTGTCCGTTGGTCGATCAACCGGCCGCTACCGATGGCAGCGGATCCAGGGCATCTGCCTTGGCGCGCTGGGCGTCGTGTTGCTGGCCGTCGGATGTCGGCCGGCCGATCCGCCATCGCTGGGCAAACCGGACACGCAAGGCGAATCACAGTCTTCCGATCCACCATCGACCGCGGGCGCGCTGAAGGCGACCGGGCCGGCAACGTCGATCGGTGCAGCAGCGACGACGAGCGAAACGGCGGCGACTGGTGGATCGACGGCGACTGGTGAATCGACGGCGACCGGTGGATCGACGGCAA
>JBGSTN010000328.1:0-2714 GCA_041736455.1 Burkholderiaceae bacterium
GCCGGCGGCGAACACGCCGGCTGAACTCGCCGGGCTGCGTGCGGGCGACAGAATCGTCGCGATCGACAACGAAGCCGTGCGTTCCTGGAACGACGTGCGTCTCAAGCTGCTCGAGCCGGTCATCGAACGGGGTCAGGCGGCGGTCGAGATCGAGCGTGGCGGCACTGGCGAACAGACCCTGCTTCTCGAGACCGGGTCGCTCGATGAAGGGGCGGCAGAAACCAGCTTTCTGCCCGCGCTCGGCATCGAGATCGCATCGGGCAAGGTGATCGTGGGCCCCATCCTCGACGAAAGTGCCGCGATGGCGGCCGGTCTGGCGACAGGTGACGAGATCGTCGCGATCAACGGCCAGCCGATCAAGCGCGGCCGCGAAATGATCGCGATCATCCGCGAAAGCGCGGGTCGCGATCTTGCATTCGACGTGCTGCGCGGCGGCGTACCTCGCCAGATCATCGTGAAGCCCACCTCGGTGGAGTCCGAGCGGCCCGAAGACAATGGCCGGCTCATCGGACGCATCGGCGCGAACCTCACTGATCAGGTCGCAATGGAACTTGTCCGTTACGGGCCGATCGAGTCGGTGGTGATCGGCGCGAGCAAGACGTGGGACATGTCGCTGTTCTCGCTGCGCATGTTCGGCAAGATGATCATGGGCGACCTGTCGATCCGCAACCTCAGCGGACCGGTGACCATTGCTGGCCTGGCCGGCGAAACGGCGAAAGTCGGGTGGTTCGCGTACCTGAGTTTTCTGGCGCTGATCAGCATCAGCCTCGGGGTCCTCAACCTGCTGCCGATACCGGTGCTCGACGGTGGGCATTTGGTATATTACGGATTGGAGGCCATACGCGGCAAGCCACTGTCCGAGCGCGTCATGGAGTTCACACAGAAGGCTGGCATCGGTCTCGTTCTTGCGATGATGTCGCTGGCAATTTTCAACGATCTCGCCCGACTGATCGGAACCTGACCCCTCCGGATGACGATGCCCGGTCAAACGACCAACTTTTTTTCACGCCCTTTTCCGGCACCGATCGCACGTCTGCTGCTCCTGATCGCGATCCTGTTCGCGACGGCATCGGCCCATGCGTTCGATCCGTTCACGGTTCGCGATATTCGCGTCGAAGGCGTCCAGCGCATCGAGGCCGGTACCGTGTTCAACTACCTGCCGGTACGGGTCGGCGAACGCATGACCGATGCGAAGGCGAGCGAGGCGATTCGTGCGCTATTCGCCACCGGTTTCTTCCGCGATGTCCGTCTCGAGGTGCAGGCAGGCACATTGATCGTCTTCGTCAGCGAGCGTCCTGCCATTGCGAACCTCGAGATCGAAGGTGCCAAGGAGTTCGATAACGACACGTTGAAACGCACGCTCGGCGACGCCGGCCTCGCCGAGTCGCGAATCTTCGATCGCAGTCTGCTCGAACGTGCCGAACAGGAACTCAAGCGGCAATACCTCGCACGCGGCAAGTATGGCGTGAAGGTAACGAGCACCGTGACACCGCTGGAGCGCAACCGGGTGTCCCTCAACGTGAAGATCGACGAGGGCGACATCGCGCGTATCGCGGCGATACGCTTCGTGGGCAACGAACGCTTCAGCGACGCGCAGCTGCTCGACCAGATCAAGCTGTCGACGCCGACCTGGATCAGCTGGTATACGAAGAACGACCAGTATTCCCGGGAAAAACTGGCGGGCGATCTCGAAACCGTTCGCTCCTTCTACCTCGATCGTGGCTATCTCGAGTTCGCGATCCAGTCCACGCAGGTGTCGATCACGCCCGACAAGCGCGACGTCCACATCACGGTCGTCGTGAAGGAAGGCGAGCAGTATCAGGTCAGCGATGTCGACTTCGCCGGGGAACTGCTCGGTCGCGAGGATGAATTCCGTGAACTGGTATCGCTGCGCAAGGGTGACACGTTTTCAGGTTCGCAACTGTCCGACAGCCGTCGTCGAATCGTCGATCGACTGGGCGAACTGGGCTATGCGTTCGCCAATGTGAACGCGCAGCCCGAAGTGGACCGCGACAAGCGCGCGGTCCGCTTCAGCATGCTGATCGATCCGGGCAGGCGTGTCTATGTGCGGCGGATCAACATCGCCGGAAACTCGCAGACCCGTGACGTCGTCGTGCGCCGCGAGTTGCGGCAGTTCGAGAATGCGTGGTACGACGCCGACAAGATTCGCCTGTCGCGGGAACGGCTGTCACGACTCGGCTATTTCACCGATGTGCGGGTCGATACCCAGCCGGTACCGGGAATAGCGGATCAGGTCGATCTTCAGGTCACCGTGGTCGAGACGACGACGGGAAGCATCCTGTTCGGCATCGGCACGTCCAGCACCGAGCCGATCATCCTGTCGGCAGCGCTCAACCAGAAGAACTTCCTGGGCTCGGGGAAATCCCTGGTCGTCGACGTCAACACCAGCCAGATCAGTCGGCGGATCTCGCTCGCGTATACCGATCCCTATTTCACCGAAGACGGCGTGAGTCGCACGTTCCTCGCCTACTCGCGGTTGTTCAATGCGCGGGAACTGGAGCTGGGAGATTACCGCTGGCGATCGAACGGCATCGGACTCAAGTTCGGCGTGCCGTATACGGAAATCGATCGAATCAGCTTCGGTCTCGAAGTGGAAAGCAACTCGTTGTCGCTGGGCGAGAAGGCGCCGCAGCGCTATCGCGACTTCGTCGATGGCGTGGTCGACCCGGTCACCGGTGAGGTGGTGGAGCCCG
>JBGSTN010000352.1:0-8742 GCA_041736455.1 Burkholderiaceae bacterium
TCTGTGGCTCGCGCAGACGCCGCAGGTATTCCAGGTGGCGCCCTTGCGCGACGCCTTGCGCCGGCATCCCGATGTCACCGACGAGGCGGGGGCCATCGAGCGAACCGGTGTCGCGCCCGTGCTCGTGCCCGGCGAATGGCAGAATCTCAAGGTCACGACGCGCGACGATCTGACCTTGATGGCCATGGTCCTCGGGCAGCAGAAACCCGATTGAACAGTGAGAACCCGATGCAGGCATTGAGAATCGGCCAGGGCTACGATATTCACGCGCTGGTTCCCGGACGCAGGTTGATACTCGGCGGGGTGACGATCGATCACCCGTTGGGTCTGCTCGGCCACTCGGACGCGGACGCGCTGTTGCACGCCATCACGGATGCACTGATCGGTGCTGCGGCGCTAGGCGATATCGGTACGCTGTTTCCCGATAGCGATCCGCGTCATGCGGATGCGGACAGCGCCGATCTGCTCGCGCAGGCATGCCGGCAGGTGTCTGCGCGGGGCTACGCGATCGTGAACATCGACGCGACAGTCATCGCGCAGACGCCGAAGCTGCGGCCCCATATCAACGGCATGCGCGAGAACATCGCGCATGCCTGCGGCATTGCCGTCGATGATGTGAACGTGAAGGCCAAGACGGCCGAGCGACTCGGCGCATTGGGCCGGCGGGAAGGAATCGCCGCGCAGGCCGTGGTGCTCCTCGCCAGGCGCTGAGATCCGACGGGTGCGGGCCGTTCATCGGCTCCATCGACCCGTGTCCGTCGAAACTGGTCCCGCTCACCGACCGCGTGGACCGGCTTCCCGACGTTTGCCGGTCAGCTCAGATCGCTGATCAGGGATTTCTGGAGCGCCATCGGCACAGGTGACACCAGCACCGAGTAGTGGTCGTGATCGATGCCTGCCGACAGCGAGACGCCATACTTCAACGAGGCGGCCATGTCTTCGGTCAGCGGGAAGCGCATGAAGTGGACGGCCGATGTCTTCTCCTCGTTTTCGCGCGGCAGGTCTTCGTCGGCAATTGCATAGACCTTGACCGATCCTTCGACCTGGATCCAGACGCGACGCTCGATGCCGCGCAGATTTCGCAACTCGCGGCGACGCTCGTCCGCGTCTTCGTACTCGATCATCATCGTCGCCTTGAAGTCGCGACCGCCCGGGATCAACGGGTTGTACGCCTCGAGTTCGTCGCGGATGCCGTCTTCCTCGAAGATCTTCTCGATCCGCAGCATCTCCTGGACCTGATAGCGAACGGTCAATTCATCTTCGAACAGCAGCGTGACGTGGGCACCGAGCGCGAGAGAACGGTTCTTCTTGTGCTCGATGACCGTACGTCGGAAGGCGGCTCGTTCCTTTGCGTAGGTTTCGAGCGTCATCAACGAATCGCGGTGGATGGCTGGCATGATGTGGATTCCGAAGGTTGGAGGTTTCAAAGACCGTAGGCCATTCGAAGGAGCGTCAGCGGATGAGCGATCTTCCCGTCAGCCTTGCCCTGCATGCCCTCTTCGATATGATGCCCCGCCAGTTGGCAGTCGGAAGCGACCCAGTCGACCTCGCCCTCCGGATGTTCGGCGGCCTGGCGGAAGACCGGCCTCCCGATCTTCAGGGCGGTCTGGTGGAATTCGGCCTTCACACCCCACGATCCGGCATGACCCGAACAGCGCTCGATGGTATTGACGGCTGTGCCCGGAATCATCGTGAGCAGTTCCCTGGTCTTCTGACCGATGTTCTGGACGCGCATGTGGCAGGCGATGTGGTACGAAACGTTACCGAGTCCACGAACGAACTCCGTCTTGAGCAGACCGTCCTTTCTGCGGGCGACCAGGTATTCGAACGGATCGAACATCGCCGCCTTCACCGCGGCAACGTCGGCATCCTCGGGAAAGAGCAAAGGGAGTTCCTGCTTGAACATGACGCAGCAGGAGGGGATTGGGGCGAGAATCGCATAGCCTTCGTGCGCGAGGGCCGCCATCGCCGGGATGTTGCGCTCCTTCAATGCCGCGACGGCAGCCAGGTCGCCCAACTCGAACTTGGGCATTCCGCAACAGGCCTCCTTCGAGAAGATCACGAAGGGAATGCCGTTGTGCTCGAGGATCTTCGCGAGGTCGTGACCGATGTCGGGCTCGTTGTAGTTGACATAACAGGTCGAGAAGATCGCCACCTTGCCCGGCGTGCGCTCCCCGTCGCGGACGTCGGTCGAGGACGCCCTGGCGACATGATCGCGAAACTTCCTGTTGGTGAATGGCGGTAGCCAGGCGTCCTTGTCGACGCCCAGCACCTTCTCGATGGCCTGACGAACGACGGGCATCTTCGTTGCGGCGTTGACCATCTGGTTGACGACGGGGATCGTCGCCAGTTTGCCGTTGCGATCGGTCGAGCTCAGTTGCATGTCGCGAAACCGGGTCGGCGTGCCTTCGCGGAACTGTATCGCCTTGGCGCGCAACATCAGATGCGGGAAGTCCAGGTTCCATGGATGCGGCGGCACGTATGGACACTTGGTCATGTAGCAGACATCGCACATGTAGCACTGGTCGACGACCTTCCAGTAGTCATTCTTGTCGACGCCATCGACTTCGAGCGTCGCGCTCTCGTCGATCAGGTCGAACAACGTGGGAAATGCATTGCAGAGGCTGACGCATCGGCGGCAGCCATGACAGATGTCATAGACCCGCTCGAGTTCGGCCAGGCAGGCATCTTTGTCGTAGAACTTCGGGTTCCGCCATTCGATGGCATGGCGGGTCGGGGCTTCGAGTGAGCCTTCGCGGGAGGGTTGCATGAGAGGGTTCCGGGACGACAGTTGAAGAGAGCGGTTGCCGCGCTCAATGCGAAGTGGGGAGCCTGAGCTCCCCACTTCGTCGGCTGCAGGCAATCCCGGTGGGGATCGCCTGTGCTGCGCGGCATGCCTCAGGCGGCGATGCTTTCGAGTGCCTTGGCGAACTTGTTGGCGTGCGAGCGCTCGGCTTTGGCCAGGGTCTCGAACCAGTCGGCGATCTCGTCGAAACCTTCGTCACGCGCGGATTTCGCCATGCCCGGGTACATGTCGGTGTACTCATGCGTTTCGCCGGCGACAGCGGATTTCAGATTCGCCTCCGAACTGCCGATAGGCAGGTCGGTCGCCGGGTCTCCGACCTCAGCGAGATAGTCGAGATGGCCGTGGGCGTGCCCGGTCTCGCCTTCGGCGGTCGAGCGGAACAATGCGGCAACCTCGGTCTGACCTTCGACGTCTGCCTTGTTCGCGAAATAGAGGTAGCGGCGGTTGGCCTGGCTCTCGCCTGCGAACGCCGCTTTCAGATTCTCGTGGGTCTTGGTACCTTTAAGACTGGCCATTGATGCTCCTTCGAGTGGTTATTCGAGTGACTATTCGAGTGATTATTCGCGTGCTGGCATACGGCTGAGTCCGGGACTGTACCTTAAACGGAATACGCCCCCGATTGGAATTTTAGATGCCTGTGATTGGGGCTCGCAATCAGATCGCCTTGCGGCAGCACCGTCCCCGGCGCCACCGCGCTACATTACCGGACCATGAAAGATCTGATTCAGATTGAAAACCTCTCCAAGATCTACGACAACGGCTTCAAGGCCCTGGACGGCGTCGATCTGTCGATACGCGCGGGCGAAATCCTGGCATTGCTCGGGCCCAACGGGGCGGGCAAGACTACCCTGATCAGCATCGTCTGCGGTCTCACCGTAGCAACGTCGGGCCGTGTGCTGGTGGATGGCCATGACGTCGTGGCCGACTACCGGATCACGCGGTCGATGATCGGTCTGGTGCCCCAGGAACTCACCACCGACGCGTTCGAGACCGTATTCAATGCGGTTTCGTTCACCCGCGGGTTGTTCGGCCTGAAGCGATCGCCCGACTACATCGAAAAGGTGCTGCGCGATCTATCCCTCTGGGACAGGAAAGACAGCCGCATCATGACGTTGTCGGGCGGCATGAAGCGAAGGCTGCTGATTGCCAAGGCCCTGTCGCACGAGCCTCGCATCCTGTTCCTCGATGAACCCACCGCCGGCGTCGACGTCGAACTGCGCAAGGACATGTGGGCGCTGATCCACAAGCTGCGGCTGACCGGGGTCACGGTGATCCTGACCACGCACTACATCGAGGAGGCCGAGGCGATGGCCGATCGAGTCGGCGTCATCAATCACGGCCGGATCGTGGTCGTCGAGGACAAGGACCGCTTGATGCGCAAGCTCGGGCGAAAGCACCTGATCCTCCAGTTGGCGACGCCGATCCGAGACCTGCCACCGGTGCTCGACAGACCGGATCTGACGGTATCGGACGATCGAACCGAACTCACCTACATCTACGACACACAGGCAGCGGAGAGCGGCATCGAGACACTGCTGAATTCGCTCAAGGCGAACGGCATCGTGCTGCGGGATCTGCACACGAGCGAGAGCTCGCTCGAGGAGATATTCGTGACCCTGGTGAATCCGAAATGAACACCACCGCCGTGGCAGCCGTGTATCGCTTCGAGATGGCGCGCATGCGACGTACGCTCTTCCAGAGCGTGCTGTCGCCGGTCATTGCGACCGCGTTGTATTTCGTCGTGTTCGGTGCAGCGATCGGCACCCGCATCCAGCAGATCGAAGGCGTCAGTTACGGCGCGTTCATCGTGCCGGGCCTTATCATGCTCTCGCTGCTGACGCAGAGCATCTCGAACGCTTCGTTCGCGATCTTCTTTCCGAAGTTCACGGGCACGATCTACGAACTCCTCTCGGCGCCCGTTTCGCCGTTCGAGATCGTTCTGGGCTACGTCGGGGCCGCGGCGACGAAATCCGTCATTCTCGGCCTGATCATCCTGGCAACTGCCGCGGTGCTGGTGCCGCTGCACATCGCTCATCCGATCTGGATGCTCGTCTTTCTCGTCCTGACCTCGGTCACCTTCAGCATGCTGGGCTTCATCATCGGTATATGGGCGGACAACTTCGAGAAGCTGCAGATCGTGCCGCTGCTGGTCATCACACCGCTTGCCTTCCTGGGTGGAAGCTTCTACGCGATCAACATGTTGCCGCCTTTCTGGCAGGCCATTTCGCTGTTCAATCCGGTGGTCTACCTGATCAGCGGATTTCGATGGAGTTTCTACGAGATCGCGGATGTGAATATCGTCATCAGCATCGCGATGATCGTGTTGTTCATGACCGTCTGCATGTTGATCATCGGATGGATCTTTCGAAGCGGCTATCAGATCCGACGCTGACACCAGGGGCGCAATGGATCTCCATTTCGATGCGGCCGCACTGCCTTGGGCGGCCCGAACCGACACCACGATCGTTTTCCTGATCGATGCACGTGATCGCCTCGAGGCCCAACTGCTTCGCGACTGGGTCGGCACGACTTCGCGATGCATCGATATCGGCGCCGGCTACGAGGCAGCATGGCTCGCGCAGGCCGTGGCCGGCGAGGCCGAAACCTGGCTGCAACCCGTGCGCCTGGTATTCCTCGCGTCAGCCGCAAACGAGTCGGTCAGTCTGTTCAAGGACCTGATCCATGCCAATCGGGTCAGTCCGGGCCCTTTGCGGCGGCGCTGGCTGGTCAGCCGAAGATCCGAACGCGTTGCCCGGGTGGCCGGCGACGGCGCAACGCTGGGTACCGTCGTCGCGCGATGGCATGTGCGCCATGCCCGGTCTCGCGACAACCTGGACCTGGTCGAGTTCGTGCGGGCCCAGGCGCTGCTGGCGCTCGAAAGGGCCGAACGTTCGTTGCGGGGCGCACGTTACCGCATTCCGAGGTTGATGCCCGAGGTCGTATTCGCCGACGAAGACTTCCAGAGCGAACTCGCGCGTATCGCGCAAAGCGACGACAAGCCGCTGCCGGACCTGCGGCGCCAATCCGCGCGCTATCTCGACGAGATGGCTGCCATGCAGACCCCGTTCACCCTCGACGTGATCATGGCGATCTATCGCGCCGGCGTGGGCAGCAATCATGACCGGGTGATCGATATCCGGCCCGAGCAGTTTCGACGCCTGTCCGAACTGATGTCCTCGCGCAGCGTGGTCTTTCTCATCTCGCACAAGTCGATGCTCGACACGGTTGCATTTTCGCTCGTGATGTTCGAGGCCAACCTGCCCGTACCGCTGACATTCGGCGGCATCAATCTGAAGACTTTCGGCATTGGCGCGCTGGCGCGCCGGGCCGGCATCATCTTCCTGCGCCGTGCCTTTCAGAACAACGTGGTCTACCGCGCCGTGTTTCGACGGTATATCGACTACCTGATCGAGAAGCGCTTCGCGCTGCTATGGGCGCTGGAAGGCACACGTTCGCGCACCGGCAAACTGCTCGCGCCACGATTCGGACTCTTCAGCTATGTTTTGGAGGCGAGTCTGCGTACCGACAATCGCGATCTCGCCTGGGTGCCCGTGAGCGTCGGCTACGATCAGATCACCGAGGTCGATGACTACGCGGCCGAGCAACGGGGACGCAGCAAGCAGGCCGAGGGTATCGGCTGGATGCTCAGGTTCTTTCGCCGCGGTAGGTCGAAAGGGCGGATCTTCGTCCGGCTCGGCGAACCATTCGACCTCGCGACGTCGTCGGCACGGCAAGGCGCCTGGGGACCGGTCGATCGACATTCGCTGGTGCAGGGCGTCGCGTTCGAATCCGCGGTGCGACTCAACAATGCCACGCCGGTGACCGCGACAGCGATCATGACGTTGATCCTTCTGGCGGCCGGACGCCGCGCGCAACGTGTCGAAGAGATCCGCATGCTCGCACGCGCGGGCGTGGCACTGTTGCGGCGGCGTCGGGTCGAGATCGTCGGCGCGCACGACTTCAAGAAACCGGAGGCCGTGCGAAGTGCGTTGAATGTCCTGCACGAGGCCGGGTTGGTCACCTATTTCGATGAAGGACTCGAGCGACTGGTCCGCGTGGGCAACAATCAACACCACAAGGCGGCGTACTACCGCAATACGGCGATCCATTGGTTCGTTCTCGACGCGGTCGCCGAACTGGCTCTGCTGGCGTCGGCCGGCGCGCGACCCGAAGCCGATCCGACAGAGGCGTTCTTCAGCCACGCCGAGTCGTTGCGCGAGTTGCTGCGTTTCGATTTCTATTTTCCGCCGCGCGCGCAATTCCGCGCGGTCCTGGCCCAGCGCTTGCACGATCGCCATGCGGGCTGGCAGGAAAAGGTGGCGGCAGGCGATGCATCGGCCGTGATGGCCGCGATGAATCCACTGTTCGCGCATGCGGTGCTGCGATCATTCATCGACGCCTACCTGATATTGGCGACCGTCCTGGTGCGCTCGCGCGCAGAGGGGGTCAAGGCCGATGCCGCGCTGGTCAACCAGTCCCTCAAGCTGGGGCGCCAGATGTTGCTGCAGGAGGCCATCTTTTCAGCCGAGGCGGTGTCGCGTCCGCTCTTCGAGAGCGCCGCCCAGTTGGCCGGTCACCGCCGTTTGCTGGCACCGGCCACCGACGACCCTGGTGACGTCACGGTCTTGATCGAGCGCCGCCGAACGTGGCTCGTCGAGTTGCAGCAGGTGAAGCGCGGGCTCGATCAAGTGATGTGGGCGATGCTGGAACGCAGTGCCGAAATCACCTGACGCAAGCCCGGAAACCTCTGCTACGTCTTGAAGAGCAGCGGGTACAAGAATTGCCGGGCGGCGAGGATCATGGTTGTTGCAAGCGGGCAATAAAGTGCAGGCTCCTCGGAGATTCGTACTTTGAGCATCGAAACCTACCCGAAATGGGGTTGTGAGCCTCGAATCACCGCGCTACCCTCGAACCGTCGGTGTTTTCCGACCCCGAAGGTAAGAAGTCAATGAATTTGGTCAGTGCGCCGGTTTCGGTCGGTATCGTGGTCACCAGCGACACCTGTGCGTCGTCGGCACTGGGTCTGTTGGAACTGTTTCGATCGGTAGGTGCCGCCTGGCAATTTGCCGTAGGTCGCGAGGGGCGAAGAGATCCTGAACGGCAGCGTCGATTCGCTCCCTATCTCGTTGCCGAATCACCTGGGTTGATCGAGGTCGCTCACGGCGTGGTGCTGCAGGTCGGCGTCGGCCTGCGCGACGCCAGGGAAGCGAGCATCGTCTGCATTCCAGAACTGATACTCGGACGCTCGCCGCCACCTCCGGATTCGTTCGAACCATGGCGCAGCTGGCTGTCCGTCCGCTTCGGCGAGGGTGCCGTGCTGGCGAGCTACAGTTCCGGGGTCGCACTCCTGGCCGACTCGGGCCTGCTCGACGGCCTTCGCGCAAGCACCCACTGGGGAGTGGCCGACGCACTGGCGCGCTGGTACCCCGAGGTGAAGTTCGATTGCAGCGAGGCGTTGTTGACCTCCGGGCCGGAAGGAAGAATCGTGACGGCAGGTGCCGGGTGCGCATGGCACGATCTCGCGTTGCACCTGGTCGCGCGATTCACCGATGTCGAAGAGGCCATGCGCGTCGCCCGTCTCGGCCTCATGCAGTGGCACGAGATCTCCCAGGTTGCCTGGGCCGAACTCGATCGCGTGCCGGAGATCAGCGATGCCGCCATCGTGCGCGCCATCGGCTGGCTGCGCGAGCACTTCCAGGAATCGGCTCCCGTGGGTGCGGCCATCAAGCAGGCCGGCTTGCCCGAGCGTACTTTCACGCGCCGGTTTCATCTCGCCACCGGCGTCTCGCCGCTGGAGTTCGTTCACCGGCTGCGGCTGTCCCGTGCGCGACAGATGCTCGAGAGTTCGACGTTGAACGTCCAGACCGTGGCGCGTCAGCTTGGTTACGAAGATCCGAGTTTCTTCAGTCGTCTGTTCAAGCGCGAGATCTCGCTGA
>JBGSTN010000371.1:0-5445 GCA_041736455.1 Burkholderiaceae bacterium
CGGCTTCGTGGCGGCATCGCTGGATGTCACCGAACAGCGTGCGGCTCAGGCGGCCGTCGTCGGCAGTGAAGCGCGCCTGCGTCGGGTGCTGGACAACGTGCTGGCTTTCATCGGGACGCTGTCGCCTGGCGGCGTGCTCAAGGAGGCGAATCGACCAGCGATCGTCGCCGCGGGCCTGACCCGCGACGATGTGATCGGCAAGCCATTCTGGGACTGCTACTGGTGGTCGCATTCTCCCGAGTTGCAGCAGCAACTGAGAAAAGCGATCGCCAGTGCGGCCAACGGTTCGATCGTGCGATATGACGTGGAGATCCGGCTCGCCGACGACATCCGGACGATCATCGATTTCCAGATCAGCCCCAACTGGGACGCGGCCGGTTCGGTGACGGAACTCGTGGCATCGGGCGTCGATATCAGCGAACGCAAGGCAACCGAGATGTCGTTGGCCGACAACCTGACCCGGCTGCGCGAGGCCGAAGGCCAGGCGGTGGCCAGTCGGGAGGCGCTGGCGCGGGTCTACGATACCGCGCCGGTGGGCCTCGCCTACCAGGATCGCGACTTGCGCTACGTGCATGTGAACGAGCAGCTCGCAATCGTCAACAGAAAGCCGGCCCGGATGCATATCGGCCGTACGTTGAGCGAGATTGCGCCGGAAATGGGCCGGCTCATCGAGGCCGACATGCGCGAGGTCATCGACAGTGGCATTGCCGTACGCGATCGCGAAATCCACGAGCCCGCCGGGCTGCGTGACGAACACCAGCACTGGTGGCTGGTGAACTGGATTCCCGATCTCGCCGACGACGGACGAGTGGTCGGTCTGCATACGTCGGTGCAGGAGATCACGGATCTCAAGGTCGCGGATGCCCATCGGGAATTGCTGATCGGCGAACTGAATCATCGCGTCAAGAATTCCCTGGCCACCATACAGGCAATGGCTTCCCAGACGCTTCGCAATACCCCCGAACCGGCCTCGTTTCGCGAAACCTTCATCGGTCGATTGCGGGCCATTGCGGCGGCTCACGACACGCTGACGCAGGTGTCGGACGGACGGGCGCGAATGGCCAGTCTGATCGCCAGCCAGGTGGGACCGTATGCGGCTGTCGACGGTGTCCGGGTCCGACCCGACGGGCCCGACGTCGAGTTGAGCGCGCCGGTCGCTCATGCGCTGGGCATGGTGTTGCACGAGCTGGCGACCAATGCTGCCAAGTATGGCGCGCTCAGCAAGAAGCAGGGGTACGTCAAGGTCGTCTGGCGGCAGCTCGACACGGGGCATGACGGCCAGCCGACACGAATTGTCGAACTGGAATGGATCGAGCGCGACGGACCTCCCGTGGTTCCACCGTCGCGAAAGGGATTCGGCACACGAATGATCGAGTCGTCCTTGTCCTATTCCCTCGGGGGAGACGCAACACTTCATTTCGAGGCTACCGGATTGCGTGCCAGCATTCGGGTTTCGGTCGAGGCCGACTATGACTGACGGGCGCGGAGTGCTGGTCGTGGAAGACGAAGCGATGATCGCCTTCGATCTCGCCGATGCACTCGAATCCTTCGGATGGCAGGTGATCGGTCCGGTCGGCACGCTGACCGATGCGCTGGCAGCCGCCGACGACGACGCCATCGATGTAGCGGTGCTCGACATCAACCTGGGCAAGGGCAAGTCATTCGAAGTGGCCGCCAAGCTGAATGCCCGCAACGTACCGGTCATCTATCTCACCGGCGACGGCACGGTAGCGCACGCAACGGCTTCGGCGGCCAGCCGCGTCATCGCCAAGCCGGTCGACTACCACGAATTGCACCAGACGCTGCTGGCAGCACTGGCCCGATAGCATGGCCACGGGCGAAGCGCCGAGCCACGAATCAATGGCTTCGAGTCGCGAGCATCAGTGCGAGAACCTGGACGGCGAGATCGGTGGCTGCACGGCGAGCCAGGTCTGCCGCAAGTGGCTGGGCGTTCAGACACAGCACGAAGCCGATCAAGCCACGATGAGTGCGCATCGGGAACCAATAGGCCGATCGTGCGCCAGCCGCCGCCAGCGCCTTGCATCCGGCATCCGTGGGCATGCATAGAATGGTCGTGTTCGCTCTGGTCGATTCGACCGTCGGCTGCACCGCCGATCCCGGCTGCTCGATGTCGGCGATCATCCCGCTGGTGGCCTGATCCGGCCATCCCGACTCGGCTGCCAACAGAGGGACCAACCGGTTCATCAACGAGTCGTCCGACGCAACGACACGGCTCGCCGGGGTGCCGGCAATGGCACGCAGTTCGGATCCGGACTCCAACGTCGCGATGATCGTCCGCTCGGTGCGCGTGAACAATCGCAACTGTCTGGCTGCATGTTGCGCGACTTCAGTGGCGTCGGCCAGACCACCCAGGCGCTTCAACAAACGGCGCGCGAGTGCGTCCGAAGCCGTCGCGGAGCCTTGCGGTTGCGACTCGATGACCAGCGTGTAGCCGTCGTCCTGTCTCGCCAGCGTCAGATTGCAGATCCTGCCCAGAACCGGAAATCCGCATCGCTGGGTCTGATCGCCGATACCGTCGAGCCCCTGGCTGATGCTGCGCGTATCGTGCGCGAACGCGGAATCGAAGACGTCCGAAAGCGGAACGCCGGCACGCGGGCGATCCGCCAGATCGACGAACGTGGCCAGGTTCTCCGACCACGCACGCAGTCGCCACCCGTCGTCGAACTCGACGAATCCGCCAAAGCTCTGCGTCAGGAGGCCGTCGATGGGGGCGCTCATTGCAGCGACCATTTGCGCGTTGATGCTGAGTTCGACGCCGTGATGGGCTCGCCGTCTCGAACGTCGATGAATTTCATGAGACGTTCACAGCAAGAGGCGTGCCCCGGCGCCGCCGCCGATCAGGCCGGCGCCAGGACCAGTGTCGCCAGCGGCGGCAGATTCAGCGCCAGGCTGTACGCGCAGCCGTGCCAAGGTTGCGATTCCGCCGCATGGCTTGCCTCCTGCCGATAGCCGCTTCCCCAGAATTCGGACGCATCGGTGTCGAGCAGGACCTGCCATTCACCCGCGGCCGGAACGCCGATTCGATAGTCTCGATGGGGTTGCGGCACGAAATTGCAGACGACCACGATCGGGCCGTCGTCCGGCGCGCCGCGGCGAAAGGCGAACACGCTGTTCGCGGAATCCTGGGCGTCGATCCAATGAAAGCCCTGGGCTTCATGATCGAGGGCATGCAGCGCCGGACGCGCACGATACAAGTCGTTCAGACGTCCCACCAATCTCGACAATCCGGCATTCGCGGGATGATTCGCGAGGTGCCAGTCGAGACTCGTGTCATGGTTCCACTCGCGCTCCTGTGCGAATTCGCCGCCCATGAACAGCAGCTTCTTGCCGGGATGCATCCACATGAATCCGTAGCAGGCGCGCAGGTTGGCGAACTTCTGCCATTGGTCGCCCGGCATCTTGCCGATCAGGGAGTGTTTGCCGTGAACCACTTCGTCGTGACTCAGCGGCAGGACGAAATTCTCGGAAAACGCGTAGTGCAGACCGAAGCTCAATTCATGCTGATGATGACTGCGATGAACGGGATCACGTTCGAAATATCGCAACGTGTCGTGCATCCAGCCCATGTTCCACTTGAAGGTGAACCCCAGGCCTCCGACGTCGACCGGTCGCGACACGCCGGGCCAGGAAGTGCTTTCTTCGGCCAGGGTCACGGTGCCTGGAAAGTCCGCATGGGTCCGGATATTCAATTCGCGCAGGAATGCGATGGCATCGAGATTCTCGCGGCCGCCGAACCGGTTAGGGATCCACTCGTCTTCCCGCCGCGAATAGTCGAGGTAGAGCATCGAAGCGACGGCATCCACGCGAATGCCATCGATGTGAAACTGGTCCAGCCAGTACAGCGCGTTCGCCAGCAGGAAATTCTTGACTTCCGGTCGCCCGAAGTTGTAGATCATCGTGTTCCAGTCGGGATGGAAGCCCTGTCGTGGGTCGCGATGTTCATAGAGCGCGGTGCCGTCGAACTGCACCAGGCCGTGCGGGTCCGAGGGAAAGTGCCCCGGCACCCAATCGATGATGACGCCCAGCCCGTTGGCGTGGCAGGTATCGACGAAGCCTGAAAACTCTTCGGGTGTGCCGTGACGGATCGTCGGCGCGTAGAGTGCGGTCGGTTGATATCCCCATGATCCGTCGAACGGGTACTCGGAGATCGGCATCAGTTCGATATGCGTGAAACCGGCATCCAGCGCATAGGGCACCAGGCGCCGGGCCAGTTCCGGGTACGACAGATACCGGTTGCCCTCTTCCGGTACCCGTGCCCACGATCCCAGGTGCACTTCGTAGATGCTCATCGCTTCATGCATCGGGTCGGACTGGCGACGCCGCTGCATCCAGGCGTCGTCGCGCCAGTCATGGGTCGGCAGTCCGTGCACGACCGAAGCCGTTTCGGGTGGATGCTGGGCGCGCATCGCGAAAGGATCCGCCTTCATCGGCAGCGCAAGGCCGGCGCGATCCCGCAACGCGTATTTGTAGAGATCGCCTCTGCCGACACCGGCGATGAAACACTCGAAGACGCCCGTACCGTGATTCAGGTTCATCGGATGGCGACCGGAGTCCCAGCCGTTGAACGAGCCGACCACGCTGGCATGGCTCGCATTGGGCGCCCAGACCGCGAACCGCACGCCGCGCACACCATCGCGCTCGACAGGGTGGGCGCCGAGAACTTCGTAGAGCCTGTAATGGCGCCCTTCGGCGATCAGGTACCAATCGACATCGCCGATGATGGATTTGGCCGTAGCGCGAGTCGTCTTGTCGTTCATGATCAGGAGTCCGGGACTGCAACGGGCCCTGCCGGGCGCGTTGTCTGAAGCGGGAATCGTGCCACCTCCGGCAACAGACTCCCATCGCCCTGATGATAGTCGCCATTGGTGAGCAAGCCCGCTCGCCTTCGCTAAGATATACCGGTACGGAGCAATCCCGCTCGCACCTCTCACGGCGATATCGCATGAACGACATCTGGCAGATGACCGCAAGCGATCTCGCCGCCGCTATC
The DNA here is from genome assembly GCA_041736455.1 of Burkholderiaceae bacterium. GTDB lineage: Bacteria > Pseudomonadota > Gammaproteobacteria > Burkholderiales > Burkholderiaceae_E > JAUIAI01. The sequence continues at coordinate 5,012 of JBGSTN010000371.1, forward strand.
CGCAAGAGGCGGATCAGTGCACACGAAGCGGCAACGGCCGTGTTGAATCGCATGGACGCCGTCAATCCATCGATCAATGCGGTGGTGCAGTGTCGACCGGAAGAAGTCCTCGAGCGTGCCGCCGTGGTCGACAAGGCGTTGGCGGACGGTCAGGATCCTGGTCCGCTGGCGGGCGTGCCGATCACGGTAAAGGTCAACATCGACCAGGTCGGCTTCGCGACCACCAACGGCGTTCGTGCCCAGGAACAGTTGATCGCCCGTACCAACAACCCGGTCGTCGATGCACTGCTCGGCGCGGGTGCCGTGATCCTCGGTCGAACCAACACGCCGACGCTGTCGCTGCGCTGGTTCACAGACAACCAGATCCACGGCAAGACCTGGAACCCGCGTCATCGCGGGCTGACGCCCGGCGGGTCATCGGGTGGCGCGGCCGC
>JBGSTN010000393.1:0-3373 GCA_041736455.1 Burkholderiaceae bacterium
GGGGAGCGCGTTGAGCGGGCGTTCGGGGCCTTTGCCGAGGCGGCGCGCGGATGCGTCCGAATTCAGGGCAACGATCAGACTGGCGCCCTGCGCGCGCGCCTGCGCCAGATAAGTCACGTGACCGCGATGCAGGAGATCGAAGACCCCGTTGGTGAAGACCAGCGGTCGCGGCAGTGCGCCCAAACGAGCGGCCAGCTCGGCGGGCGGACAGATCTTCTCTTCATGGAGCGGCGGGGCGAACCCGGAGACCACAGGATCCGGATCAGCGGAAACATCACCTGCCGAACCGCCCGTGACGGGCATTTCAACCAGCCAGCAAGCCAGCGGCCGGCGTCGTCACGGCCGATGCCATGCGGCGCGTGATTTCCCGCCGGTACCGGTTCAGGTCCTGCGCGGTGGCGAAACTGCGATCGAGCAACAGTGACAGGTTGTGCAGGATTCGATCGGCGACTTTCTTTTCCCAGACCGAGTCGAAGCGGATCTGGTTGTCCAGCCATTCGTCCAGCCAGGAGGGATCGGGCAGCCGACCCTGAACCGTATCGTTCGGGAACAGGCTCTCGTTGACGTGCAGGTTGGTCGGATGCAGCGCCTTGCCCGGGCGCCGGGCGCCCGCCATCAGCAGGCCGATCTTGGCGAAAGCGGCACGCGCCGCATCTCCGGACTCGCTGATCGCCTTGCGCATGTACTGGAGGTAGGCACCACCGTGACGCGCTTCATCCTGGGCAATGACCGTGTAGATCTGCTTGATGACCGGTTCGTCGTGCCAGATCGACGCCGCGCGGTACCAGTGGTTGAGACGGATCTCGCCGCAGAAATGCAGCATCAGGGTCTCATCGGGCGGGGCGGGATCGAATTCGAAGCGTACCGCCGCGAGTTCCTTTTCCGTGGGCACCAGGTCCGGGCGGAAGCGGCGCAGGTACTCCTGCAGCACCAGCGAATGCTTCTGTTCCTCGAAGAACCACACCGACATGAACGCGCAGAAATCACTGTCATGGCGATTGTCGCGCAGGAACATCTCGGTGGCCGGCAGCGCGGACCACTCGGTGATCGCATTCATCTTGATCGTGTGGGCCTGCTCGTCGCTCAGCAGCGAGGCATCGAAACGGTCCCAGGCGATGTCATTGGCCATGTCCCATCGGACGGCCTCGAGCGATTTGAACAAGTCTGGATATAGCATCGGGTTTCCCATAAGCGCGAGAGTGTACCAAGCCCGCGCCGCAGCGTCCCCCGAAGGCGGTGAACCCGCGGGGTCGGAATCATCGGGTCCCGATTCGACGTTGCAACCAGCGCATCAATGCGCCGATGACAGGCAGCCGCGCGTACAGCTCGCCGGCTGCATCCCAGTAATCCCGATGCACGAGCACCCGGCCGTCCTGGCCGAAGACGACCCGCGTCGCCCCTTCGATATGGTGGGACCGGGCGGGCTGCAGGCGGCGCATGCGGAACTCGAAGTCCCAGGTCAGAAACGCGGTGTGGACCGTATCGCCACCGCCAGTCGGCGTGGAGATGTGTTCGATCGCCTCGGTCACGGTGAAACGGGGTTCATCGAGTTGCTCGAACATGTCGACGAAGATGGCGCGTATCGCGGCGATGCCCTGGACGTCGTTGAAGGGATCGCGAAATCGGGCATTCTGCGCATAGATGCGGTCGATGTCGTCCAGCGCTGACGGTGACACCGACTCGAAGAACGCGATCAGTGCGGTGAGCCCGTCGCTGTGTGCAGCGGCCTCAGCCATCGACGGCACGGCTGACCGCCGAGAAGTAGAGGCTGTAGGGCAGGCAACGCATCACCTTGAGCGTGCGCGTGAAGCGTTTCGGAAAGTCGATCTCGAATGCACCGCTGGCAAACCCGTGCAGGATCTGTTCGGCCGCCTGTGCCGGCGAAATCAGCGCGGGCATCTTGAAGTCGTTCTTCGCGGTGAGCGGCGTTTCGACGAACCCTGGATTGATCACCCAGACCGCGATGCCTTCGCGTTTGAGGTCGAGATAGAGCGACTCCGCGAAATTGGTCAACGCGGCCTTGGTCGGGCCGTAGATCAAGGACTTCGGCAAGCCGCGATAGCCTGCCACGCTCGACACGAAGGCGATCCCGCCCGCCCGCGCGGCGAGCAACCGGGGCAACAGCGCGGCGACACCATTGAGCGGTCCCATGATGTTGGCCTCCACCGTATTGCGTGCGAGATCGAGATCGAACGTCTGCGCGCGCATCGGCGTGTAGGTCGCGGCGAGCCAGACGACCAGATCGATGGCGCCCCAGGCGTCGTGCAACCGGTCGCTGGCTGCCTGCACCGCCTGCGCATCGGTCACATCGAGTGCGATCGTCAGCGAACCCTGTGCGGCCCCTTCGAGCAGGGCCGCGATCGGCGGTTCACGCCGCGCGCTCAGCGCGAGGATCGCACCCTTGTCCTTGAGCGTGCGAGCCACGGCGGCGCCTATCCCACTGGACGCACCAACCAGCCAGACGCGTTTGCCGGCCCACTCGGTGATCCGCGGGTTGGGTGACATGCTCAATTGCTCCGCGGACGGTTGAACGTGATCGTGACTTCGCCGAGATAGATGCCGAACTTGCTCATCCTGGCGCGATTGATCATGACCGACTCGTCGATCAGGTACATCCAGTCGTCGAGCTTCACGTTGTAGACGCTGTCACCGACCGGCAGTGCCAGTGTGTAGTGCCAGTTGAGCGCATTGCCATCGGCCCGGCCGTCCGCCTCGCCGATCACGTCGGCCGCCGTTCCGGTATAGCGGCCGTCGGGATGTTTCCGGATCGTCCACACACGCCGGTCCTTCGTGCCATCGGAATAACTGAAGTCTTCTTCGAGTACGCCGGTGTCACCGGTCCAGGTGCCTTTCATGTCGACCGTGAAGCGCCTGACCACCTGACCGCTGCGATCCTGGAACATGCCCCATGCCTTCACCGGCCCGTTGAAGTACTGCTCGAGGGTCAGCTTCGGGGTTTCCGCCTGATAGACCCGCGTATCGACGCTGCTGCAGGCGGACACCACGAACGCGACGCCCAGCAGCAGCCAGCTGGCGAATCGGATGCGGGGGCTGGGCCGGACGTGCCTCGTGCCCGGGGTGCGAATGGACTGTTTCGAAGTCATCAGGGGGTACCTGTCAGTGTCGCGGCACGATCGCGCCGCTCGGTGATGGGGGCCGTCCATAACAGGCCCGCCGAGATCAGTTTCAGCACGCAGGGCAAGCCCGCATAGACCAGAGGCAGCGTCAGGTCGCCGGGGACGATTGCCACGCCGGGCACATAACCGCCGAAGGACAGCAGCGGCAGGCCCAGTCCGGCAGCGGCTGCGAGATTGAACTTGGTCGTGAAGTTCCACACGCCGAAGCAGGCGCCCTCGCGCCGCCCTGCTTCGTC
>JBGSTN010000434.1:0-9327 GCA_041736455.1 Burkholderiaceae bacterium
TCCATCTCCTGCCGGTGGCCGACGGCAGCGACATGATGGGGTCGCTGCGCAACCCGGCCGCGTTTAATGGCGTCTACGGATTCCGGCCGAGCTTCGGACGCGTGCCGCAGATCAATGCGCCCGACCAGTTCATCCAACAGCTCGCCGTCGAGGGACCGATGGGGCGAACCCCACAGGACTGCGCACGACTGCTGGCCACGCAGGCCGGCCACGATTTTCGCGCTCCCCTCTCGTTGCCGGGCAATGGCAGCGAATTCATCGCCGTGTCGGCGCTGAGCGCGAAGGATCTGAACGACAAACCGCTCGCCGGGAGCCGGATCGGGTGGCTGGGGGATCTCGAAGGCTATCTGCCGTTCGAAGCGGGTGTGTTGGCATTGACCGAATCGACGCTGCGCGAATTCGAAGCACTCGGCGCACGCGTGGATCCGTGCGATCTCGGGTTTCCGCCCGAAGCGCTGTGGTCCAGCTGGCTGGCGCTGCGCCAATGTCTGCAAGGGGGGAATCTGCTGCCGCTCGCCCGCGATCCGGCATCGCGCAGGCGGATGAAGCCGGAGGCTCAGTGGGAAGCGTCGCAGGCCCAGCGCGGCTCGATGGCCGACCTGTTCCAGGCGTCGGCGACACGCACCGCGTTCTATCAGGCCATGTTCAGGATCTTCGCTCAGTTCGACTTCATCGCGCTCCCGACTGCCCAGGTCTTTCCTTTCGATATCGGGCAACGCTGGCCTGCCGAAATCGCGGGGCGTCCCCTCGATACCTACCACCGATGGATGGAGGTCGTGTTGCCCGCCACGATGGCCGGGCTGCCAGCGATGAGCATTCCGGTGCCACTGGAACCGACATCCGGTCCGCCGACCCGGCTGGCGGGCTTGCAACTGATCGGCCCACCGCGGGGGGATGCGTCGGTATTGCGCACCAGCGCGATCGTCGATCTGGCGCGAGGCTGATATACTGGTGGGCTTGGGTTTGCCGCTTTAGCTCAGTTGGTAGAGCAGTTCATTCGTAATGAAAAGGTCGCCAGTTCGAATCCGGCAAGCGGCACCAAATTGATTCGGCGGGGTAGATTCGTCGAACCCGATGATACGAAGTAGATGTGATGAAATGCCGTGAAAAGGGCGATCCGCGTGGATTGCCCTTTTTGTTTTCCGTCTGCGCGATTCGGGTCCTGGCACCGTGCTGCACGGACATCGATCCGCGGCGAGCAGCCCTCGCTTGCGATGAGGCGCGTGATCCCACGCCGGCGGTTTTCCCGGAAACGCCGGGAATATTTCCCGGCGTTTCCGCCATGGCCTCTCGCTACACTCATCCAGTGAAATAACGAAACCAACGAGGAGGAGTTCGAATGCTCGCAGCAAGGCATTGCCATGAGACGATCGCGCCTGCAGAAATGCTCACCGCGAACAGCACTACGCAGCGCGCCGCCGAGACGCTGCCAGGCCTCGCAACCGTCACCGTCGCAATTGCGTCGCTCTTCGCTTCGCTGCAACCGGTTTCGGTCGTGGCGCAGACGGCTGCCGAAGCCCCGCGACTGGCGCCCGTCGAGGTGATCGGCACGACACCGCTTCCCGGACTCGGGCAAAGCCGGGATGAAGTCCCGGCGCCCGTGCAGACCGCGACCGATGCCGACATCACCCGCAGCCAGAGCACCGATCTGACCGGCTTCATGAATCGCAATCTGGGCAGCGTGCAGATCAACGAAGTCCAGAACAATCCATTCCAGCCCGACGTCAATTACCGCGGCTTCACCGCGTCGGCGCTGCTGGGCACGCCACAGGGCCTGTCCGTCTACATGGACGGCGTCCGTCTCAATCAGCCCTTTGGCGATGTCGTGAGCTGGGATCTGATACCCCGCTCCGCGATCGCTTCCCTCACGCTGATGCCGGGATCCAATCCGCTCTTCGGTCTCAATGCACTGGGCGGCGCGCTTTCCCTCCAGACCAAGGATGGCCTGAGCAATCCGGGTACGGCCTTGCAGGCCATCTTCGGATCGTCGCAGCGTCGTGCCTTCGAGTTCGAGCATGGCGGATCCAATGACAACGGTCTCAACTGGTTCGTGACCGGCAATGCGTTCAACGAGGATGGCTGGCGTGTCGATTCGCCCACCGATGTACGCCAGCTCTTCGGCAAGCTCGGCTGGAAGAATGCCCGAACCGACCTTTCCGTGACTGCCGCCTACGCCGACAACGAGCTGACGGGCAACGGCCTGCAGGAGCAGCGTCTGCTGGATCGCGACTACGACAGCATCTACACCAAACCCGATCAGACGAACAACGAATCGCTCCTGTTCAATTTCGCGGGCAAGCACGGCCTGAGCGATACGGTCCAGTTGTCCGGCAATGTCTATTACCGGACGATCAAGACGTCGACCTTCAATGGCGACATCAACGACGATACGTTGACCGAAGACGTCTACCAGCTGAGTGACGAAGACCGCGCAGCACTGGCGGCCGCCGGCTATACGGGCTTCCCGACCCAGTCCACCGGCCTGAACGCCTCGAACACGCCCTTTCCATTCTGGAGCTGCATCGCCCAGGCCCTGCGCAGAGACGAGCCGGCAGAGAAATGCAACGGCCTCATCAACCGGACGAACACCGATCAGCAGAACTACGGCATCTCCGGTCAAGTCACGCACTTCGGCACCCTAGCCGGCCAGCGCAACGCATTGACTGCCGGGGCGGGCTATGACATCGGCCGGGTGAAATTCAGGCAGAACTCGCAGTTCGGCTACCTGAATCCGGACCGCAGCGTCACCCCGGTCGATTCCTTCGCGGACGGTACCCAGTTCGAGGACGATGGCACGCCGGTCGACAATCGCGTCGACCTGAAAGGACGGAACCGAACGTACAGCCTGTATTTCACCGACACCTGGTCGATCAAGGACCTGTGGCATCTGACCTTGTCCGGGCGCTACAACCATACCAATGTCGACATCGAAGACAACATCACGCCTGGCGGTGGACCCGGTTCCCTGGACGGCGACCACACGTTCAGTCGTTTCAACCCGGCAATCGGCCTCACCTACGTGCCGAGCACTGCGTTGAGCGCCTACGTCGGTTACAACGAGGGCAGCCGTACGCCGTCGGCGATCGAACTGGGCTGCGCGGACCCCGAGGCCCCGTGCAAGCTGCCCAATGCGATGGTCGGTGACCCGCCGCTCGACCAGGTCGTCACCAAGACCGTGGAGTTCGGCCTTCGAGGCGCGCTGTCGAAGTCGACCTTCTGGAACGCCGGCGTGTTCCGTGCCGACAATTTCGACGACATCATGTTCGTGGCCAGCGAGCAGACGGGCTTCGGCTATTTCAGGAACTTCGGCAAGACCCGTCGCCAGGGCGTCGAACTGGGCCTGTCGAGCCGGCGTGGCGAATTCAGCTACGGCGTCAACTACACGTATCTTGATGCGACCTTCCAGAGTCGCGAGACCGTCGACGGTTCGAGCAACAGCAGCAACGAAGCAGGCTCGGGACTGGAAGGAAGCATCGACATCGCGCCCGGTGACCGGATTCCGCTCATTCCCCGGCACATCTTCAAGGCGAACGCCGATTGGCAGTTCAACGCCGCCGGGTCGGTCGGCCTCGGCATGACGGCGCTATCCGGATCCTATGCGCGCGGCAACGAGAACAACCTTCATCAGCCCGATGGCCTGTTCTACCTGGGTTCCGGGAAGACCGCGGGTTATGCGATCTTCGACCTGAACGGCCGATACCGCGCAACGAAGCGACTGAGCTTCTTCGCCCAGGTGAACAACCTGTTCGATCGGAAATATGCGACAGCCGCCCAGCTCGGTGCCACGGGCTTCGACGCCAACGGCAACTTCGTGGCCCAGCCGTTCGGTCCGGGCGAGGATGCGCTGGTCAATTCCACCTTCTATGCAGCGGGCGCCCCGCGCACCATCTGGGTCGGTCTGCGCTACGAGATCGGCACGCGGGACAGCCGGTAGTCGCTCCGTCGACGAGTCCGGATCGACGTTCCCGAGGATACTATCCGGCACGGTGAGCAGGCCCGGGATCTTCCGGGCCGCATCATCGGCCCGGCCCAAGCCGTCCTCCGAGGGGAATTTCCATGGATCTGCGCAGCACCCTGGTCGGTCGTCTCGCGATTGCCTTCGCACTCCTGATCCTGGTGTTCAGCCTGGTCTGGCTGCGGGATCTGCGCAACGACGCACTTGCCGAACAGGTCGCGGCGTCGCGCCTGGTGGATCTGCTGCTGGCCGAGAATGGTCCCGATGCGCCGGTGCATGTGGCCGAGTTGCTGGCCGGAGGCGACCTGCGCCACGTCGAGGCGATGCTCCTGCCCGCCGGAGATTCGCCCCCGCCAACCGACGCCCGCGGCTGGGTCGCCCGCCTCGGGTTGTCCGCCAGCAAGGTGCACGCTCATCGGATTCCGGTCGGCGATCAGTCGTTGCTGATCCGGCCGGATCCCCAGAGCGAGTTCCAGGAGCAACTCGCTGCATCGATCAAGGTGCTGGTGATGCTGCTGGTCTTCTGTGCTGCCAGCCTCGTGATGACCTGGTTCGCCGTCGACCGGGCCCTTTCGCCGGTGAAGGAACTGGAAGCGGGCCTGGCGCGCATGGAAGAAGGGGCGCAGGCGGCACCCTTGCCGAGATTCGAATTGCGCGAGTTCGCCGGGATCGCGCGCGTCATCGATCGTCTCGGCGCCAGCCTGAATCGTGCGCGCGACAACCAGAGCCGACTGACGCGGCAACTGATGGACGTGCAGGACAAGGAACGGCGGGAACTGGCGGCCGAATTGCACGACGAATTCGGCCAGTCATTGACAGCGATCAGTGCGTCCGCTGCCTACATCGAACACCACGCCCCGACCGCCGATCCGGCCGTGATGACTGAATGCGCCCGCGAGATTCGCAACGAGTCCAAGCGCGTTTCCGGCCACGTCCGACAGATGCTGGCCAACCTGCGACCCTACGGCATCGACGACAGCGACATCGGCGAGACCCTCTCCGAACTCGTGGCCGGATGGCGGGCACGGCTTCCCGACCGGCGCATCGAAACCCGCATCGACGCCATCCCCGTACTGTCGGCGACGGCCGGACTCGCGCTCTACCGCAGTCTGCAGGAAGCGCTGACGAATTGTGTTCGTCACAGTGGCGCGAGCCTCGTCACGGTGGAATGCGTCCGGGACTGCGGTTGGATCCGGCTGACCGTCGCAGACAACGGCCGTGGTACCGCGCAACTGCTGCATGATCGAGCGGGTGGCGGCTTGCTGGGTCTGCGAGAGCGGCTGGCCATGGCCGGCGGCAGTCTGTCGATCACCGACGGCGTCACCGGAGGGGTCGTGTTGACCGCCCGCGTGCCTGCGGCAAGCGAGGAAATGCCATGACGATTCGCGTGATGCTGGTGGACGACCATGCGGTGGTCCGCACGGGTTACAGACGGTTGGTCGACGCGGAACCCGATCTCGCGATGGTTGCGGATGTCGCGACCGCTGACGAAGCCTGCGCGGCCGTGCGCGAGACCACCGTGGACGTGGTGGTGATGGACCTCTCGTTGCGGGAGGGTAGCGGCCTGGAAGCGATCCGTCGTTTGCTGGAGCGCAAGCCCGAATTGCGGATCCTCGTGTTCAGCATGCATCAATCGACCAGCTATGTGACCCAGGCGCTGCGCAATGGCGCCCTGGGCTACATCACGAAGAACTCCGAACCCCTGGAAATGATCGCCGCCATCCGCAAGGTAGCGCAAGGGCAGCGGGTCTTCTCGCCGGAAATCGCCCACGCGCTGGCGTGCCGCGCGGTCGACGGGGGTCGAACGACAGCGGGGCTGGATTGCCTGACGCCGCGCGAGTTCGAGATCTTCCGCCTGGTCGCCGAAGGCATTTCTCCGACGGCCGTGGGCGACCAGTTGCACCTCAGCGTGAAGACAGTACTGAACCATCTGTCCATCATCCGCCGAAAGCTCGACGTGGGCAGCGAGTTCGAGTTGCTGTTGCTCGCGGCTCGCCACGGCCTTGTGAAACTGCCGCCGGAAAACGGCATCGGCTGAGCGAAGTCCTTCAAAGCCGCCGTCTGGAAGCCGTGCGCCGCCATTCGACGGAATTCGCTCGACCCACCGGTTCGGCATGCCCTTTGCTTGAATCATGGGTAGATGCGTCACTTGCCGCATCGCGGTGCGCTTGACGGCGTTCCGGCGATCTTTTTGACGAATCAGCGGTTAAGGTGGCGCGGATCCTGCACCATTTTAGTCGCCGATCCGGTGAACGCCGGCTGGCGAAGGTGCGAGATGCCTGCAGCCTGACCGATCACCTTGATAGAGGGAACAACCATGGGCAATCTGACTCGAGTGGCCGTCGCAACGACGAACCGTGCCTTCATCGACGATCGATTCGGTGAGGCGGACGAGTTCGCCGTCTACGAATTGGGCGCCAGCGGTCCGCACTTCCTCGAAACCCGTATCGTCGAGCAGTACGGCCGCGGCGAATACGTGATCGAAAGCAAGCGGGATGTGAGCCTGCGCGCATTGCAGGACTGCGAGGCACTGTTTGCCACGCGAGTCGAAGAGACGCCCCGCCAGCAACTCCTGGACGTCGGCATCCAGCCAATCGACAGCTATGCACAGGAGCCCGTCGATTCCTCGCTCGACAATTGGTGGCGGGCTCAGGTACGTCCGTGAGCATTGCCGTGGCCGATTCGAAACAGCTCGCGGCGTGATATCGATTCGCCGTCGAACGACTGTTCGATGGCGAATCGAGGGTGATGCGGTACTCGCCGAATCACAACCAGGCGCGACGAAGCGCCGCACGATCGAGACCTTCGTCGGAGTCCTTCGTTATCTGGTCTGGATCACCAGGGCATTCAGATATTCGTGCAGATCGAGCGTGCCGTCCTTGTCGGGATTCGCCTGCTCGAAGATCCTCCTGTTCCTGACGCCGGCATTGTCGGCTTCCTTCAGGTCGAGCGTTCCGTCGTCGTCGGGATTCGCCTGGACGAATTGCCGGATGATGGCCGTCCCGAATTCCATCTTGTCGAGAGACCCGTCCTGATCGGGGTTGGCAGCCCGGAAGGCCAAGGCATGAAAGCGATGTGTCTATCACCACGAATGGATGGCACCTCGATTGTCGCTCATGCAGAGGGCCAGCGCTTCACGATTGCTTAATCGACTGTAAGAGACGTCATCGAATCCGATTGCACGGGAGCCTTGTGCCGGCGTTTTCCATCTCGCTGTTGCGGCAACCGCTTTCTCACCGTCAATCGTCGTCATCGCTATCGCCGCGCAGCGCCATCGGATCGGCCGTGATCGGACGATAGATCTCCACTCGCTGACCCTCTTCGAGTCTTGCCTCCAGCGCGACGAGTTTGCCGAAGACACCGACCTTCTGGTTGAGAAGGTCGAGGTTTGGAAACATGCGCTCAATGCCGCTGGCATCGATCGCGTCACGCACCGTGGACTGCTCCGGCACGTCCACGTCGAGCCACGCCTGGCGGTCGGGCAACGCATAGGTGACGCTGACTTTCATGAAGCGGCTCCAACTGCCGAGGCTGGCTCCGCAGCTGCCTTCCTGATCCGGGGTGCAGGTCTGCGAGCATCCAGTGCCCGCTTGCCGGCGATCATCAGCCCCAGCACGATGAAGCCGCCCGCCGGAAGAATCATCACGAGCGCGCCGTCGCCCGGATAGAGCCGTGTGTCCAGCCAACCCAGCTGGGGTCCCAGCAGATTGGCAGCACCTGCGAACACCGTGCCGCTGCCCGCGATCTCGCGCAGTGCGCCCATCGACGTCAGGGCGAACGTGAAGCCCGCCCCCATCGCGAAACCATCCAGCGCGGAGAGGATCACCCCGTTCTTGCACGCGAACGATTCGGCGCGCCCCAGGATCAGGCAGTTCACCACGATCAATGGAATGAACAGGCCCAGCACCTTGTGCAGTTCGTGCAGGTACGCATTCATCACCAGGTCGACGATCGTCACGAGGGTGGCGATGATCAACACGAATGCGGGGATGCGAACCTCGTCGGTGATGAGGCCGCGCAGCAGCGCCACCAGCAGATTCGAGGCGATCAGCACGGCCAGCGTCGCGAGACCCATGCCCATGCCCTGTGTCGCGCTCGACGTGACCGCCAGCGCCGGGCATAACGACAGCATCTGGCTGAACACCACGTTGTTGCGCCATACGCCATCGGCGACGATCTCCCGGACCTGGCTCATGATCGAACTTCCTCCAGCATCGATGTGCGATGGGCTGCGAAAAGGCGCAGTCCGTCGCGAATACCGTTGACCACCGCGCGCGGCGTGATGGTGGCTCCGGCGAACTGGTCGAATGGTCCACCGTCCTTCTTGACCGCCCACTCGGCATCGGGCGGATTGCCGAGCGACAGGCCAGCGAAGCGCTTGATCCAGTCGGAACGCGCGGCCTCGATCTTGTCGCCGAGGCCTGGCGTCTCGGTGTGTTTCAGGACCCGGACCCCCATCAGCCTGCCGTGCTCGTCGATGCCCAGCAGGATGTGGATATCGCCGCTGTAGCCCTTGCGCGAAGTCTCGAACGCAACGCCTGTCACATGACCTGCCTTGCGGGCGCGATAGACCTTGATCACCTTCCCGTCCAGTTCGAGCCGTGTGATATCGACCGCGGGGTTGTTGTCGTGGGTCGTCGCCGGAATCACCTGCTCCAACGATTGTCGCAGGTCCTCCAGTTCGCTTCTTTCGATGGGTTCCCTGGTGAGCATGTGCGCACCGGCGAGCAACAGTGTCGCCACCAGCGAGAATCCGCCCAGGACCAAGGCGTGCCGTGCGCCGTCGAGGGCGAGACTGGTCGTTGGCGTGTTCATAGATGGATCCTCGGTTTCTTGTTCGGGTCCAGCGACCGGCCGCGGCGACTGCGCCCGAATACGCGCGGCCGCAGCGCTCGGTCGATGAGCGGCACCATCGCATTCATCAGCACGACCGCGAACGCCAGTCCCTCCGGATAACCGCCGAGGGAACGGATCACCCAGGTCAAAGCACCGATGCCGGCACCGAAGACGATCTGCCCGCTCTTGGAGACAGGCGAGGTGACGTAGTCGGTCGCGATGAAGAACGCACCCAGGACGGCCGCGCCCGACAGCAGGTGAACCGGAGCCGATGCGAACCGCGTCGGGTCCAGGGCGTTCGACACGGCGGCCAGTACCGCGATCGTACCCAGCAGGGTCAACGGGATGGGCCAGGAGATGATTCGCAGCGCGAGCAGCAGCAGGCCGCCGGCGAGCAGCAGTGCGGCCGATGTCTCTCCGAGCGAACCCGGCTCATGGCCAATGACGAGCTCTTCCGTCGGCGGGATCTGATTCGATGCATCGGCCAGCGAAATGCCGCGTGACCGTTCGGTCTTCAGCGTGCCGAGCGCCGTCGC
>JBGSTN010000457.1:0-6235 GCA_041736455.1 Burkholderiaceae bacterium
CCGACGCTTTCGGTTGCATTGCGATCGCACGCGGTGCCGGTCGTGGCCCGACGGCGCTGGCTACCTTCGACAGTGCGCTGCTGGACGCTGGCGTTGCCAACTACACGACGACAACGAGACGCGGCTCGACCACGACCTGCGCGCTCGTGAGTTGCCCGGTGAGCTACGCGATGACACCACTGAGTTGCGGCGAAGCGCTGCTAGCCGACCTGGGACTGACTTTGGCCTACACGGTCTATACCAACGGGTTCCACCTCGGGTTCGATCGTCTGCGTCCGGCGCGCCTGGCGCCGACACAGGCTGGCAATTCCATTCGATGACGATCCGGTAAAGCTGCGACGTCAACGCGCTCAGCAGGCCGCGCCCCATTCGCGCAGTTCCTCATACAGCACCGGATGGCCGTCTCGCTCGGCGAGCTTCATCAATTGGTGCACGTTCTGCTCGGTCACTTCTTCGCGACCGATGCCCTGCTTCAGGCGCTCGTAGACCGCACGCACTTCGGGACCGATGTCCTTTTCCTCGATGTTTTTCACTGCCCTTCCCCTCGTTTCAGTTGCCGGTGGCGCGGGCGGCCGGAGCAAGTCGAGTTCGCTCCCTGGATCCTCGCTCCCGGTGGCGACGAACGCGGTATCGCCGAGATCGAGCGCGGCCGCGTCATCGCGCCGAGGTGCAACTGAGGGCCTTGCGCCGGCCGGACTTTCGTCGGACGCGCCCGGTGAATCCCCGTGCGGCCGGTTGTCGGTATGTCGAGTCACGTTGTTCGGTACGCGGTTGAATGCTTGCGCCAAGTACGCAGATTTCATGCCTGTCGCGCAGCGGCGCGGCAACCCGGGGACATGCTGCACAGTACGCTCGACGGTGCTTCGCTGAGGATGCGGCCTGACGCGGAACAACGAATTCGGTTTCTCGCCACACCAGATGCCGGTCAATCGCGGTGCGTCGGATCGATCCAGCGCACGTTCTCGGGCTTTTCCGCCGGCTCGATGTCGAGATTGATGGCGACCGCCTCGCCGTCGCTGCGGACCAGCACGCACTCGAGTTCCTCGGTCGGGCTCGCATTGATCTCCTGATGCGGCACGTAGATGAAATCGCCCGGACCGGCCTAGGCCGTGAACTCGAGCCGCTCGCCCCAGCGCATGCGCGCCCGTCCGCGTACCACGTAGATCACCGACTCGAGGTGACCGTGGTGGTGCGCGCCGGTCTTGGCATTCGGGTGGATGTGCACGGTTCCGGCCCACAGTTTCTGGGCGCCGGTACGCGCGAAGTTGATCGCCGCCGCGCGGTTCATGCCGGGCGTGGACGGCACGTTCGTGTCGAGGTTGTCGCCCGGGATCACGCAGACCCCGTCGTGCTTCCAGTCGGTGGGAAGGCTGTGCTCGTGCGGCTCGGACATGATCGGTGTTCCATCGGTGGATTGCGGCAACGGGCTGGTGCCGCCTGTCCGATGATACGGTCGGAATACGAGGCCCGCGCTTCGAACCCGGACGCGTGGCAATCAGCTTCTCAAATTCCCGCCGGTTGCTTCAGAAACGTCGTCCGATCGATCGACCTCACCTGAACTTGCCGCTCCTGCGCGGCCGGCGGCTTGACGGTCAAGGTGAGCGCACTGCCTGCGGGCCCACCAGCCATCACCTTTCGATAGAAATCCGCCTGGTCGGTGATCGCCACGTCGGCGACGGCACTGATCTGGTCACCATCGGCGATTCCAGCTCGATCGGCCGGTCCCCGCGGCGAGACGCGCACGACGATCAGCGCGTCGTCGCGCCACTCGGTGGTCAGGCCCAGCCAGGGCTGGACCGGGCCGCTGCGCTTGCCACGCTCCTGCAGGTCGGCAAGGATCGGCTTGAGCAGATTGATCGGCACGAACATATTGCCTGGCACCTTCCGGCCGACCGCCCGCGCATCGTCGACGACCAGCGAACCCACCCCGACCAGATGTCCTTCGCTGTCGAAGAGTGCCGATCCACTCCAGTTGTTCACCGGCGGAAAGGTGAAGATCGGTGACTCGAGCAGATACTCCCAACCGCCGGCGAACGGCTGGCGCGAGACCGCAAGAACCGGCGTCGATTCCCTCTCGCCGAAGCCGGCGGTCAACACCAACTGGTTGGCGATCACCGCATCCGAGTTGCCGAGCGGCGCCGGAGGTGCGTCGACCGGTACCAGCACGCGAAGGAGGCCGAATCCGGTGGCATGGTCGTATCCGGTCAGCGTCGCCGGCAGGCGCTTGCCGCTGGCTGTCTCGACCTCGACCGACTCGGACTCGACCACCAGGTAGCCGATGGTGAGCACCGTGGTCGGGTCGAGCACGATGCCCGAACCCTCGCGCGATCGGCCAAGTGCACCGACGGTACTTCCGTCGGGCACGATGCGCGCGGCCACCTTCACCACCGATCGAGCGGTCTGCCGCAGCCGCTCGGCAGCGATGGGCGGCGGCGTGCTGAGTAACTGGGTGCTGTCAGGTGAAATGGGGATGGACGATGACGAGTGCTCGGCTGCTGCCGCCGTTTGCGGCGTCAACGCCATCACGGCACCCATCAGCGCCAGACCGATGAGCCAGGCCTGACGCCATGCGGTCAGGCAACGCCGCGGAGCCTGCCATCGTGCCGCACGCTCCGTTTGCGCTGAAGCCGTCGAAGATTCATCGAGTTTTGCACCGACGAGAAGCATGCTGTCCGGCATGGACGTCTCCTGCAGCCTGGGTCAACAATCCAATCACGCGATGTACAAGCATAAAGCGGACCCGGCATTGGCCGACGTAACGGCCCTTCTGGCGAATCAGGCGAGCACCCGAATGCAGCGCGGTTCATTGCGACCGCCGCGCGTAGTCGCCTCGACGGCGTGCCACTGGCGCAAGCAGTGTTTCCCGCGCACCAGCGAAACACAGGGCGTTCTCCATTCAGCCGCGGGGGATCTCAGCGGCGATCACGAGACTCGTATTGGTGACGTTTCGGGTCTTCGCGAAGACGCCCTGCCAGGTTGGCGGACTGCCGACGGCACGGGCCCGCCTGAACGGGATCGTCCAATTCGTTCGTGCGTCGGTTCTCAAGCGGTCGCTGCGCCGAACAGGGATCTGACCGTGTCCCACACCCAGGGCGTCGCGAAAGCCAAGCCGACCAAGATCACGATCGCCGCGACGATCAAGGCTGTAAACAGATTGGTCATATCGGGCAGTTGTCCCAAATCACTCTCCCATGGCCTTGTCGATTGTCCGATCCGTCTCTTCGGCGAGCACGAATATCATCTCACGAGGTGTCGCGCGAAATGAACGATGCGCCAGCCGTCAACTCCCGGCCATTGGAAGACCATTGCTTGCAACGGCGCCCCAAGGAGGTCGAAGGAAAGCCCGGTCTTCGCTGGTTGAGTTCCCGTGGATGGCAGCACGGCGCAGATCGGCAGCCGGCCAGCCGCGAATACCGGCAGCACGACCTGAACGATTCGACGACCGTTCAATGACTGGATCTGCCCGGGCGACGCGGAGCGGTTCGGTCCGCCTGGCAGCAACGGATCGGTTCCAGGCGCGGACTACAGCACGATCGTCACTTGGGACGTCAGGTATGCGATCGCTGCGAATATCGAACGGATTGCGTCGAGCGGCCAGGATCGTCCGTCGGTCGACTGTCGTCGACGCGGGTCTTTCAGAGAATTTCGCCAATGCTTAGAGTGGCGACTTCGGTGCCGCGCAATGACCGGATACCTTCGAGGCACGGCATCGCGAACTGCATTCGAGCGTTCTGTCCGTTTTTCAACATTGGCCCCCGGATGTTCAATAGATTGCGGCAATGGATCGCGAGTCCATCGAATCCCTCCGGGGACGTTTACTACGCAAGACTCGTAACGCCCCAGGGAACGTTCTACAAGTTGGGATTCACGACGGGTTGCCTCCCGCAGTCGTGTTGCGACCAGTACATCCGCCAAAGATCAGAGAACTCGTCGAGGCCTTGACTGGCAAGCATGAATCCGAAGACAAGTGCGCCGTCGTCGCATGAAGCAGAAGGCTTGCTCGTGGCTCGAGTCCAATCCGTGGATGTATTGCACAGCCGCATGTCGAAAGCTGCGATCGAAACGTCAAGGTCGTCAGACAGCTTCACCCTCTTGGAATCCATGATCCGCCATTCTCGGTCTTGAATATGAAAACGATACGTTTAGCCGCGCTTCTGATCGCTGCAGTCGTGACCACCGCCTGCAAACCTTCCGGGCCTTCCGAGGCATATCTCGCCGTCTGTGAGGGGCCGCAGTTGAAAACCGCTGAGACGCGCAATCAGGCGATGGAAGATGGCTACGAGATCGATCGTGGCTTCAACTGCATCACGAAGCGTTCGGTCAAGTTGGTGGCGGAGCAAAAGGCGCAGTGGGAGGCCGCCAACACCCCCGAAGCGAAGGCGGCGAGACAAGCGGAGTTCGACCGGAGTGCCGCGGAGGGTAGGGCGCGCCTCGAGGCGCAAAGAAGAGCAGATTCCGAAGCGCGCGCCGAGCACGTACGGCAGTGGAAAGCCGCCGAACAGGTGCCGATCGAGGCGATCGAGATCAACAGCGCGACCGAATCACAGCTCTCCCGCGTGCAGGGACTGAGCGCCGATGTCGTGCACCAGATCGTCGTGGAGCGGGCGAAGAACAACTTCGACGGATGGGATGATGTGGTCAACCGTGTGGTGGGACTCAGTGCCGCTGAAACCGCGGTACGAGCTTCCGCCTTCGGCCTTACCGTGAACGGCCGCAGCCTCGACGGCGCGCAACCCGATTCCATCATCGCCCGTTACGCGCGCGACAAGTGGCGGCAGCGAAGCGGATCCTGATCGAGGCGCCACACCTGCGCTGACCGTGCCCTGATGCATGAGGGAGCCGCCGGGGCCAAAGGAATGAGTTGCAGTGAACTCGCCGATGAGAACGGCGAGGAGTTATCAGCACAGGCGCACGGACTTCGCCGTGCGCCCTGCAGCGTCGCCTCTTACGAGCTGCGCTCCTTCTCTTCGATCACGTGTCCCTTGTCCGTGTCGACACGCAGCCGGACGTCATCGCCATCATGCTTTGCGCTGGCCATGAAGCGTTTGCCCTCGCGCTCCATATCCTCGATGCTCGAGTAGCCCTGCTTCTTGAGTACATCGGTGACGCGACTTTCACTTGGCTCATCCGATTTCTGCATCATGCCGGCCAGTGGGATGATCCGCAGGTCGACGCTCTCGTCGTCGCGCTTGGCCTGAGTCTTCAACGCCTGACCTTCGCGCTTGAGGTCACCGATATCCGAGTAGCCGCGGTCCTCCAGGACCTTCTTGACCTCCTCGGCTTTCAACATGTTGCTCGTCGACGGTTGGGTCGAAGCGCTCGGTGCGACCGTCCCGGAACTGCTCGATCCCGCTTGGCCCGTCATGCCCTGGGATCCGCGCTCACTGGCGGAGTTCGTGGCATTCGACTGACCCTGCATGCGGTTCGAATCGTTCGTGGTCTGAGCGTTGACGGCCATCACTGCGCTGGTTGCGAAGGCAGCCGCAATCAAGTTCGCTATCGTCAGTTTTCTGATGCTCCTGTATGTCATAAAGGTTCCCCTTTTTGGTTGATTGCCCCTGAATCGGGTGCACCCGAATGCCGCAAGGCCTGTGCCCATGCGCACTCCATGACGAGGCTTGCGTTACCGCATTGGTCAGCGCGCACGAACCGATTTTTCACGCGGACTGCTGGCCCGTTTTGCGGTTCCTGACCTGATGCCTGGCGCGCAGATGCGGCACCGGGGCGGTGCCCATCATCACACTGCTGGGCATTGCCTGGATCCGCCTGTCGCACGGTCTGGCCCACGGCTTCGAAGCGCCAAGTTCGAAAGCGGCTCTACTGGTGGTCACCGCCACGCTCCTGTCGGCGCAGAGTCTATTCGGCATGATCGGCTGGGTGGTCATGCGCCGGTTGGGCTACTTCAGGAAATACGTGTTCGGTGACAAGGCCAACGCCGGATCCTTCGCGGTGATCTGCCCGGGGGTGGCCTTGTTCGTGTTCGGATTCTTCTTCATCAGCGTAGGCCTCGTGCAGACCGGACTGGTCGGGCACCTGTCGCCGGCCTATCTGGCGCTCGTGGCCATTCTTGCCAGGATGCAGGGGATCACGCTGTATGGGCCGCTGCTCCTGCGCCGCAAGGTGATGCTTGCCTGAGCCGCGCCACGATCGCTGCAACCCTCAGCGTCCCGCCTGCTTGGCATCCCGATAGGTCGACGGCTCCAGCCCGGGCACGGCCTCGGCCCGCTTCCCTAGC
>JBGSTN010000475.1:0-4324 GCA_041736455.1 Burkholderiaceae bacterium
TGCGTACCCTCGCCGCGCTCGGCGCGCGCCATGAGCAGGAGCCCCGCTGTGCGGTGCTGGCGCCATGGGACGATGACGCAGATCTGCGCGAAGCGATTGCACGGCTGCGTGCGCAGGGCCAGATCGTCCTGCAGGTCTTGCCAGGTCACGAACAGGAACAACGCGAGTTCGATTGCGATCGCGAACTCGTTTTCAGGGCAGGTCGCTGGGAGATACTCGAGTTGGCGGACAGACAATGAGCGGAAACGTGGTGATCATCGGTACCCAGTGGGGCGATGAGGGCAAGGGCAAGATCGTCGACCTGCTGACCGAATCGGTCGACGGCGTGGTGAGGTTTCAAGGTGGCCACAACGCTGGCCATACGCTGGTGATCGGCCAACGCAAGCAGGTTCTCAGGCTCATCCCCTCGGGCATCCTGCGACCGACGGTTCAATGCTACATAGGCAACGGCGTGGTCGTCTCCCCGGAGGCGTTGCTCGGCGAGATCACCGAACTCGAAGCCGCCGGGGTCCTGGTTCGCGAGCGACTCAGGCTCAGCGAGGCGTCACCGCTCATCACGCCGTCCCATGCCGCGCTCGACAAGGCGCGTGAACTGCGGCGCGGTGACGCGAAGATCGGCACGACCGGCCGCGGCATCGGTCCCGCCTACGAAGACAAGGTGGGGCGTCGCGCGCTGCGTGTGCGCGACCTGTTCTATCCCGAGCAGTTTCGTGAACGCCTGCGCGAGGTGCTCGACCTGCACAATTTCCTGCTCACCCATTATCTGCACGCCGACGCCCTCGACGGCGACCGGATGGCCGACGAGCTTCTGGACTTCGGCGATCGCATCAAGCCGATGGTGGCTGACGTACCGAGCGAACTTGCCGACGGCATGGCGGCCGGCAAGCGCTATCTGTTCGAGGGTGCCCAGGGGGCATTGCTGGACGTCGATCACGGCACCTACCCCTACGTCACCAGTTCCAACTGCCTCGCAGGCGCTGCCTCGGCGGGCGCCGGCGTCGGTCCCGGGGCGCTCAATTTCGTGCTGGGCATCGTGAAGGCGTACACGACCAGAGTCGGTGCAGGCCCGTTCCCGACCGAACTTCTCGATGACATCGGCGCCGGCCTGGCCAAGCGTGGCAATGAATTCGGGTCGGTCACGGGTCGTCCGCGCCGTTGCGGCTGGTTCGATGTGCCGGCACTGCGGCGTACCGTACAGCTCAATGGCGTCGGTGGCCTCTGCATCACCAAGCTCGAT
Source organism: Burkholderiaceae bacterium (assembly GCA_041736455.1). GTDB lineage: Bacteria > Pseudomonadota > Gammaproteobacteria > Burkholderiales > Burkholderiaceae_E > JAUIAI01. Next base: position 1,238 of record JBGSTN010000475.1, read on the forward strand.
GTCCTCGACGGCATGACCGAAGTGCAGCTGTGCACGAGCTACGAGCTGGACGGCAAGGCAATCCGGATTCTGCCGTTCGGGGCCGATGCGGTCGCACGCTGCGAACCGCGCTATGAAACCCTGCCGGGCTGGTCGGAGTCGACGTTCGGCATCACCGAGTACGACAAGTTGCCGGGGAACGCCCGACGCTATCTCGAGCGCCTGTCGGAGTTGGCACAGGTTCCAATCGATATCGTGTCGACCGGTCCCGATCGCGATCACACCATCATCAAGCGTCACCCCGTCGCATGAAGGATCTCTACGTCAGCTGGGACGAGTACAACCGGCTCATCGAGAAGCTCATCGTCAAGGTTCACAATTCGGCCTGGGCGTTCGATGCGATCGTCTGCCTTGCCCGCGGCGGTCTACGTGTCGGTGATGTGATGTCGAGGGTGTTCAATCGACCGCTCGGGGTGCTGTTCACGAGTTCCTATCGGGACGAGGAGGGCATGGTTCAGAGCCACCTGCAGATCTCCGAAAACCTGTGTTCGGCCAGGCCGCTGCCAGGATCACGCTGGCTGCTCGTCGACGATCTCGCCGATTCGGGTGCAACGCTTGCCCGCGTGATGCCCGAACTGCGTGGCCGATATCCGCAGATCGAAGAACTTCGTTCGGCCGTGATCTGGCGCAAGGGCAGTTCGGCCGCGCAGCCCGACTACGAGGTCGAGGTGCTGCCGACCAACCCCTGGATTCATCAGCCATTCGAAGAATACGATCATATGCGGGCCGAAGATCTCAAGGCACGATGGGGCTGACCGGACGCCGGGCCCGAATCGTCCTTACGCAAGGCGCGCAGGCGCTGTCGACTCGCCCACGTGCCGCGGGCCCGGTCCGGCTGATACGCCGGACCCTTCTCGTCCTCGCGCAAAGCGCGCAGGCGCTTTGCTTTCTGGGCCTTCAAATGAAAAAAGTTCGCTCGCGCGAACTTTTCCTGATTGGTGCCCAGAAGAGGACTCGAACCTCCACAGTGTTTCCACCACTAGGACCTGAACCTAGCGCGTCTACCAATTCCGCCATCTGGGCCGCCACTGGCGCCTTTCTGATCGAGGCAAACTACCAGTGACATCATTCATGAACAATGCCATCAATGAGCGCGAGAGTTTAATCCAGACTCGAAATTTGTCAAATTCGCGTGGCAACCTGAGCAACGGACACTGCCAATGAAACGCAGCACGCAGGATTGGTCGCCGCCGACGCGAGAAGCGATCCTCGAAACGCTTCGCTCGGCCGGAGTGCCGATGAATCCCGACGAACTGGCCGATACGCTGCAAGTGCAGGAGCCGTCGCATCGACTGATTCTCGATCGACGGCTCGCCGCGATGGAACGGGATGGGCAGCTCCTTCCCGATCGCAAGGGAATGCTGCTGCTCGCCAGCAAGTTGAACTTCGTGGCCGGGCGCGTGATCGGTCATCGTGACGGTTTCGGCTTCGTCCGGCCCGATGACGGCGGTGCGGATCTCTTTTTGCCGCCGCGCCAGATGGAACGGGCAATGCACGGCGACAGGGTGCTGGTGAAGATCGCGGGCGTCGATTCGCGAGGTCGGAGCGAGGCGGCCATCGTCGAGGTGACCGAGCGTGCCAATCGGATGATCGTCGGGCGTTTTCTGAACGAGCGTGGTGTCCAGCTGGTCGTCCCCGAAGACAATCGTATCAAGCATGACATCCTCATCGCGCCCGGCGAGGCCAACGGTGCGACCCACTCGCAGGTGGTTCTCTGCGAGATCATCGATCCGCCTTCGCGCAACATCGAGCCGATCGGCCGGGTGGTCGAAGTGCTTGGCGATATCGATGACCCTGGCATGGAAATCGAGATCGCCGTTCGCAAGTTCGACGTGCCGCACGAGTTCGATCCGGCAACGCTGGAACAGGCCGAGCAACTGCCCGATACCGTGACCATTGCCGATCTCGGCGAGCGGGTCGACCTGCGCGACGTGGCGATGATCACCATCGACGGTGCAGATGCGCGAGACTTCGACGATGCCGTGTACTGCGAGCCGGTGCTCGGTACCGGCAAGAGCAGACGTCAGACAGGTTTCCGGTTGCTCGTCGCGATCGCCGACGTCTCGCACTACGTGAAGCCGGGCGAACCCATCGACGACGATGCGTTGCGGCGAACGACATCGGTCTACTTCCCGCGTCGCGTCATTCCGATGTTGCCCGAGAAACTGTCGAACGGGCTGTGCTCGCTGAATCCCGGAGTCGACCGCCTGACGATGGTGTGCGATATGGTGATCGGCATGAAGGGGAACGTGCGCGCTTATCAGTTCTATCCCGCGCTGATCCATTCGACCGCTCGGACGACCTACGACGAAGTCTGGCAGATCATTTCGGGTCGCATTGCAGGGGCTTCTGCGCGCGCGGAAGATTCTGTGCGCCTGCTCGACGACAAGACGCTGGAGGAGCGGCTGATCGCCTTGCATGAACTCTATCGCGTGCTCGCCCAGGCTCGCGGCGGTCGCGGTGCGATCGAGTTCGATACGATCGAGACACGCATCGAAACCGATGCGGCCGGCCGCATTGCGCGGATCGTGCCGGTCCAGCGCAACGACGCGCACCGTCTGATCGAGGAATGCATGCTGGCAGCGAATGTCTGCGCCGCCGATTTCATTCGCCGACACAAGCATGCCGCGCTCTTTCGTGTCCACGAAGGGCCGACGCCCGACAAGCTCACCCAGTTGCGTGCATTCCTCAAGACGGCGGGCATCCCGCTCGGTGGCGGTGACGACCCGCAGCCATCCGACTACGCCGAATTGTTCGAACGCATCAGGGCCCGTCCCGATGCGCAGCTGTTGCAGACGATGATGCTGCGGTCCATGCAGCAGGCAATCTACACGCCGATCAACAGCGGACACTTCGGTCTGGCCTATCCTGCCTACACGCACTTCACGTCGCCGATAAGGCGATATCCCGACCTGCTGGTCCATCGCGTATTGAAGGCGCTGATTGCCGGGGCGTCTTACAGGCCCGTCCTGCCCGAGGCGTTCCGGGCACGGCGAGGCAAGGCGACGGGCGGGCATGGCGCAGCACAACAGCAGCCTGCAGCCGCGT
>JBGSTN010000483.1:0-3114 GCA_041736455.1 Burkholderiaceae bacterium
ATGACCGGTGCGGCCCAGCGCATGCTGGACGTCGATCCGGCCGGGTTCGACACGATGGACAGGCGCCTGCTGGAACTCATCATCGAGCGGTTCGCGGGCGGTCCGGTCGGGCTGGACAACCTCGCAGCAGCGATCGGCGAAGAAAAAGATACGATCGAAGACGTCATCGAACCCTACCTGATCCAGCAGGGCTTCGTGCAACGCACGCCGCGCGGGCGCATCGCGACCGCCTTGGCCTATCGCCATTTCGGATTGCTGCCGCCCACGGGCGGCGGCGCCCTCGAACTCTTCAGTCCCGACGACTCGACAGGCTGATCCATGCAGGACTTCATCGAGCGATTGCATCGAGCAACTCCGCAGATCTGGGTCACCTGGTCGATCATCGCGATCAACGCTTTCGTCTTCGGGATCATGGTGATCCTCGGCGTCAATCCGCTCGCGCCGACGTCGGGCGACCTGCTCGACCTGGGCGGCAACTACCTGCCGGCCACGCTCGCCGAGCCCTGGCGGCTGTTCAGCGCCACGTTCCTGCACGCGGGCATCATCCACATCGGTTTCAACATGTGGGCGTTGCGGGACATGGGCGGCATCGCCGAGCGCTTCTACGGCAACGCGCAGTTCCTGGCCATATACCTGGTCGCCGGCCTTTTTGGTTCGCTGGCAAGCCTGTTCTACTCCGCGAGTCAGGCGGTATCGGTCGGCGCTTCAGGGGCCATCTTCGGCGTGGCGGGCGCGATCATGGCCGCGCTGTTCACCAAGCCGGGCAAGCTCCCGTCGGCATTGGTCAGCCACATGCGCACGTCGATGGTCATCTTCGTCGGCTATTCGCTGTTCATGGGCTTCACCGTGAGTTTCATCGATAATTCGGCCCACATCGGCGGCCTGGTCAGCGGATTCCTGATGGCATGGATCATGGCCGAACGCTTCGACTGGGAACAGTTCAGGCGTCAGGGTGCGATACGGGCGGCCCTCGCGATCGCGCTGGCTCTCACGGTGGCGTTCGTCATCTGGTCGCTTGTCCCGACACCCGTCCATTGATCGGCGAATCCCCTGTGTGCGATGAACCTGCCTGCGGCGAGAATCGACTCAACCAACGGACGCGCCGGCATTTCGCGCGATCGTCAACTCCTTTGTTGCAGGGTGTGTCGTGTTTGCGCACCGGGCGGACAGATCGTCACAACCACGAGCACGGATCGCTCACCGCCTGGTGCGCGTTGCTAGAATGCGCCCGGTGAGTCATGAGCGAGATGGTCAGGTTCTGAGCCCCGACGTCTTCCGATGGTCGGTGCGGGTCTACTACGAAGACACGGATGCCGGCGGAATCGTCTACTACGCGAACTATCTGCGTTTCTTCGAACGCGCCCGCACCGAGTGGCTACGCTCGCTAGGTGTCTCGCAGCGAACGCTGCAGGCGAACGACGGCGTTCAATTCGTCGTGAGCGGTTTCACCGTCGAGTATCGCGAGCCGGCCAGGCTCGATGACCAGTTGACCCTGGAAATGGACATCGTCGCCGCCCGCCGCGCTTCGTTCGTGCTTGCACAGCGGGCAGTCGACGCCGCGACGAACCGCGTCCTGGTGTCGGCCAAAACAACCATTGCAGCAATCCGCTGCACCACCGGCAGACCGGTGGGCATGCCCGAATGGCTTCTGAGCAGAGTGAAACCATGAATACCGATCTCTCGATCCTCCATCTGATCACCGGCGCCAGCCTGACCGTACAACTAATCATGCTGCTCCTGCTTGGGATTTCCTTGTTCTCATGGACGGTCATCTTTCGCAAGATCTTCAGCCTGCGAGCGGCGCGCGCAGCCACCGAGGACTTCGAAGCCGACTTCTGGAAGGATCGTGATCTCGGCTCGCTCTATCAGCAGGTGCGCGACGGTCGTCGCGGCAGTGGTGCGCTCGCCCGCATCTTCGAGGCGGGCATGGGCGAGTATCTGAAATCGCGGCAACAGAAGGAACGCCTCGATCACACGATCATGGTCGACGGCTCGCGACGCGCGATGAAGGCCGCCTACCAGCGCGAGCTCGACAGCATGGAGTCGAATCTCGGTTTTCTCGCGACTGCCGGTTCGGTCAGTCCGTATATCGGTCTGTTCGGCACGGTATGGGGCATCATGAATGCGTTTCGCGGGCTTGCCAATGTCGAGCAGGCGACGCTCGCCTCGGTCGCCCCAGGCATTGCTGAAGCCCTGGTCGCGACCGCGATAGGACTGTTTGCCGCGATTCCCGCCGTGGTTGCCTACAACCGATTCGCCAGCGGCATCGATCGTCTGGCAACCCGTTTCGACGGGTTCATGGAGGAGTTTTCCAACATCCTCCAGCGCCAGTCACGCTAGGAGACCACCGATGGCCAACACCTATTCCCGATCCGGTCGAAGGCGCCGGGTTGTCAACGAGATCAACGTCGTCCCGTATATCGATGTGATGCTCGTGCTGCTGGTCATCTTCATGGTGACCGCGCCTTTGTTATCCCCGGGCGTGATCGAACTCCCCACGGTGGGCAGTAGCCGGGTCAAGCAGGATCTCTACGTCGAAGTCCAGATCCCGGCGGTGGGTGGCATGCTGCTGAATCTGAAGAACGGCGACCAGCCCGCCGGCGAAGTCGGCGTCACCACCGAAACGCTTGCACAGGCGGTGCGAACGCTGACCGGCGACAACCTCGACATTCCCGTCGTCATCAGCGCGGACAAGGCCGTGCTCTATGAAAACGTCATGGGCGTCATGAATCAGCTCAAGGAAATGGGCGCACGCAAGGTCGGTCTGCTCGTCAAGAAGCCGAACTGACCCGATGATCTGGCAGCGCCTCAAACAGCCGCTAGCGGCCTGGATGACCGAATCGGGGCGCGACGAGTTGCGCGCGCTGCTGCTTTCGCTCGCCATCCATGCGGTGCTGGGGACACTGCTGTTTCTGGGCGCCACGGCCAAGATCGAAGAGCCGCCACCGGTCATCGCCGAATTGTGGACGCCCGATCTGCCCGATGAACCACCGTCGCCACCCCCGGTGAATCCCGCACCCGACGCGCCGCCGGTGACGCCCGAATCGCCTCCCGACCTGAGCACGAAACCTGCCGATCCGTTGCAACTGGCCGAGGCGGCAGCGGCACGCCTTG
>JBGSTN010000491.1:0-2702 GCA_041736455.1 Burkholderiaceae bacterium
ATGGCGCGCATTGCCGCCGCATGCCGGGCGCATGGCCGCAACCCGGACACGGTCACGCTGCTGGCTGTCAGCAAGACTTTCGACGCCTCGCATGTGCTCGCGATGGCGGCTACCGGTCAGCGTGCCTTCGGCGAGAACTACCTGCAGGAGGCCGTCGCCAAACAGCAGGCACTCGCCGACCAACGGTCGGTGCCGGGCCTCGAGTGGCATTTCATCGGTCCGATTCAATCTAACAAGACCCGCCAGGTCGCGGAGCACTTCGACTGGGTCCACAGCGTCGACCGCGAAAAGATCGCACGCCGCCTGAGCGAACAACGTCCGGCCGGCACGGCACCGTTGCAGATCTGCCTGCAGGTCAACGTCGATGACGAGTCCAGCAAGAGCGGCTGCGCGCCCGACGACGCACCTGCACTGGCGATGACGCTCGCGTCGCTGCCGGCGATCGAACTGCGCGGACTGATGGCGATCCCGAAGGCGAGCGATGATCCGGCGCGGCAGCGTCAGACGTTCAGGCGAACGCGGGAGTTGTTCGAGACGTGCCTTGCGTCACTGCAACGGGCGGATCGTGGCGCACGTTTCGACACGCTGTCGATGGGCATGACCGGTGATCTGGAATCCGCGATCGCCGAAGGCGCGACCATCGTGCGAGTCGGCACCGCCTTGTTCGGCAGCCGCACCGCAAGATAGCAGGAAGCGACTCTCCCTCCGTCGCCTCGCGCGACCTCTCAGGCTATCAATTTCAGCCCAAAGGCGAGGCGACATCCCTACCCTCGCGCGACCTCTCAGGCCATCACTTTCAGCCCAAGGGCGAGGCGACATCCCTACCCTCGCGCGATCTCTCAGGCCATCCCTTTCACTGCAATGGCGAGGCGACTTTTATACCGAGAAGCCGTGTTCTTATGAATGATGCGTTTATCGGCGATGCTGTCGATGATGCCCTGCGATTCACGCAGAATCACACCCGCCGCTGCCTTGTCGCCAGTTTCCACGGCCTTGCGCACTTTCTTGATCGCCGTGCGAAGGCGCGAGCGCAGGCTCGAATTGTGTAGGTTGCGCTCGACGCTCAACTGAGCGCGCTTCTTTGCTGACTTAATATTTGCCATGCTGGTACATTCCTTAAATGGCCTTCGCAGTTTTTGCGGTAAAGCCTTCAATTGTAGCAAGAATCCGGAATTTGGGCCCAGCCTGGTGGCATCGCCTTGAACCTGTTGCGCTCGGCCGCCACCGTCAGCGGCTTTACCCTGCTGTCGAGGATCACCGGCCTCGCCCGCGAAACCCTCATTGCGTCGATTTTTGGGGCGGGCCCCTTGACCGACGCCTTCTTCGTCGCGCAGCGCCTGCCCAACATGTTGCGCCGAATGTTCGCCGAAGGCGCTTTTTCCCAGGCCTTCGTGCCACTTCTGGCGCAAAGCCGCCGTCAAGCTGAATCCCAGGACGGTACCGTCGAGGGCGCCGCGGCGACACGCGTCCTCGTCAATCGCGTCGCAACGGCCATGTTCTGGGCCTTGCTGGTCGTCACCGTGATCGGCATCGTCTCGGCGCCGGCACTGGTAGCCCTCGTCGCCTCGGGCCTGAACGCAGATCCGGCGATCTTCGACAGTGCGGTCGTGATGACGCGCGTCATGTTTCCCTACATCCTGCTGGTATCGCTCGTGGCGCTCAGCGCGGGGGTGCTCAATACCTGGCATCAGTTCTCGATTCCAGCCTTCACGCCGGTAATGCTCAACCTGTGCATGATCGGTGCCGCCGTGGGGCTGTCGCGATTCTTCGATCCACCGATCTATGCGCTCGCGGTCGGAGTCTTGCTGGGCGGTTTTGCGCAGTTGGCGATCCAGATACCGGCGCTGATCCGGGTGGGCATGCTTCCACGCATCGGCTTCGATATACGGGGTGCCTTCGCCGACCCCGGCACCCGGCGCATCCTCAACCTGATGGCGCCGGCGATTCTGGCGGTCTCGTCGGCACAGATCAGCCTGCTGATCAACACGCATATCGCCTCGCTGCTGGCACCGGGCTCGGTATCGTGGGTTTCGTTCGGCGACCGGCTGATGGAGTTTCCTTCCGGCATGCTGGGCGTGGCGTTGGGAACCGTGTTGCTGCCCAGCCTGTCGGCAGCGGCGCGCAGTGAACCGGGCGAACGCTTCAGCGGTCTGCTCGACTGGGGCTTGCGTCTGGCTTTGATCCTGGCGCTCCCGAGCGCACTGGCACTGGCCGTGATGGCCGAACCGCTCACCGCCACCTTGTTTCACTATGGTCGCTTCGATGCACACGACGTCGCCATGACCGCGGCGGCCGTGCGTGGGTACTCCCTCGGACTGGTCGCGCTGATTGCGATCAAGGTGCTCGCGCCTGGCTACTTCGCGCGCCAGAATGTCGCCGCCCCGGTGCGCATCTCGGTCGTCGCCCTCATCGTCACACAATTGCTGAACCTGTTGTTCGTGCCCTTGTTCGCACATGCCGGGCTGGCCATGTCGATTTCATGCGCCGCCTGGCTCAATGCCGGCTTGTTGTTCGCCGGCCTGGTGCGCGGTGGCCATTTCGTCCCCAGGCCAGGGTGGGGACGGTTTCTGCTGCAGATCGGCGCGGCGTCGATCGCGCTGGTTCTGTTGCTGGTCTGGGCAGTGCCGCAATTCGACTGGATCGCTCTGCGGACGTCGCCGGGGCTGCGCGTGGGCTGGGTCGGCGCAATCGTTGCGGGCGGC
>JBGSTN010000532.1:0-1627 GCA_041736455.1 Burkholderiaceae bacterium
CGGAGGGTCGGCCAGCGCGGTGAAGATCACCGCCGCCGAGCGCGCCACCGCGCTGCAGGCGGCCAAGACCCTGGGACTCAACGTGTGCGGTGTCGACATGCTGCGCTCGAACCATGGTCCGGTCGTCATGGAGGTGAATTCGTCGCCGGGCCTCGAGGGAATCGAGAATGCCTCCGGCGTCGATGTCGCGCGGCTGATCATCGAATTCCTCGAGAAGCACGTGAAGACGGGTCATACGCGCACCAAAGGCAAGGGATGAACACGATGCGGTCACCCTTCATCCTGGCGGGCGAAGAGATCGCGGCCGGCTCGCGCCGGACGATCACGATTCCGGTCAGCGTGATGTCCGACCACACGCCGGTCGGACTGAACGTTCAGGTCCTGCATGGTCGCCAAGACGGTCCGACGCTGTTCGTCAGCGCCGCGATCCACGGTGACGAGATCATCGGTGTCGAAATCGTCCGCCGCCTGCTCGGTTCCGGAAAGCTCAAGGGGATGCGCGGCACGTTGCTGGCCATTCCGATCGTCAATACCTACGGATTCATCAATCACTCCCGCTATCTGCCCGACCGGCGCGACCTGAACCGGTCCTTTCCCGGCAGCAACACCGGCTCTCTGGCGAGCCGGCTGGCGCACATATTCCTCCACCAGATCGTGCGCATTGCCGACGTCGGTATCGACCTGCATTCCGCGGCCATTCATCGCACCAACCTGCCGCAGATAAGAATTGCACCCGACAGCCCACGGTTGATGGCCCTGGCCGAAGCCTTCGGGGCACCGGTCGTGCTGACGAGTCCGTTGCGAGACGGTTCGCTGCGCGATGCCGCGCGCCGCAACAATGTCGATATGCTGCTGTTCGAAGCCGGCGAAGGACTGCGTTTCGACGAAGCCGCGATCCGCACCGGGCTCAGCGGCACACTGCGCGTCATGGCGCACCTGGGCATGATTCCCGCCATCGGTATTGCCGCACCGCCTGCGCCGCCGATTCATTCCCGGGCCAGCTATTGGGTGCGCGCGTCGGCCGGAGGCCTGCTGCGCAGCCACCGGACGATCGGCGAGATGGTCACGACCGACACGCTGCTCGGTGTGATCGCCGATCCGTTCGGCGCCGTCGAGGGGACCGTCAAACCCAACTGGCCGGGCCTGATCATCGGTCGTGCGAATCTGCCGCTCGTCAACGAGGGCGACGGTCTGTTCCACATCGCACGTCTGGAAGAATCGCGCAGCACTGCACGCAAGCGGGAGGCGACGAGCCGTCGCACCGGCGCCGATCCACTGTTCGATGAAGACGAGATCATCTGATATGACCAGACGAGTTCTGCTGATCAACCCGAATACGTCGTCCTGGGTGACCGATGCGCTGGTCGCGCAGATCGAAAGCGTGCTCGGCGACGCACCGGATATCGAGTTGACGGCCGCCACCGCGACGCTGGGTGCCAGCTACATCGCCTGCGAAGTGTCGTACGCGCTGGCCGCCCATGCCCTGCTCGACAGTTACGCGGCTCACTACGACGGACACGACGCGGTCATCGTCGGCTGCTTCGGTGATCCGGGAACCGCGGCGCTCGCGCAGATCTCGCCGGTGCCCGTGATCGGAATGGCCGAAGCTGCGATGCGCGATTACGCC